>JBCBGJ010000014.1:0-16196 GCA_038526925.1 Pseudomonadota bacterium | reverse complement strand
CATCGAGAGATCGCGATTCTTGTGTGCCCTGCGTAATTCGGCGTGGGCCTGCGCGATCAGAGCAAACCCCGAGGGATTATATATGTATAGACTTATGAGTGGCGCTTCATTGATCGCCATGTCAGGTCTTTTTGGACTGAGCGCAGCCGCTCAGGATGCCGAAGAGTCGGAAGCCCGTCGTCTAAAGCCAGTCACAGTTACCGCAACCAAGCGATCTGAAAGCGCTCAAAGCATCCCGGTCGCGGTGAACGCTTTGGGAGAGCAAGAGCTGGAATCGCTCGGCGTTAAAAATTTCACCGACTATCTCGTCCAGCTGCCAGGCGTGACCGCCGGCGGGTCTGGCCCAGGTCAAAACACAATTTACATCCGCGGCTTGGCATCGACGACGCCAAACCTGACGACAGCCGGTGTCGCGGGTCTCGCGCCCAATGTCGCGTTCTATCTCGACGAGCAACCACTTGGGCAACCGGGACGGAACCTCGACGTCTACGCGGCCGATCTCGAGCGTGTTGAAGTCCTATCCGGACCTCAGGGCACGTTGTTTGGCGCAAGTTCGCAAGCAGGCACAGTGCGGCTCATCACGAACAAACCCGACCAAAGCGGGTTTGATGCGTCACTGAAAGCGTCCACAGCGTTCACCGATGGCGGGGAAATGAGCAACAGTGTTGAAGCTATGCTCAACATTCCAGTTTCCGATAAGCTGGCGCTGCGCGGCGTTGTCTATGTCGATAATCAGGGCGGCTATATCGACAATGTGGGCGGTATTCGAAGCGCTGGGGATTCAGCTAGATTTCGGTCTGCGGGAACGGTCCGAGACAATGGCGTCGCCGTTTCATCTGGACGCGAAGGCTTCCAGGCAGGCGCAGACATATCAGCTGTAAATTTTATTGCAGCGAACAATTCCAGCCTCGCTGAGAATGATTTCAACGACACGAGTTATGCGGGCTTCCGCCTGTCCGGCTCCTACGAGTTCAATTCCGATTGGAGCTTGCTGGTTTCTCATGCGCAGCAAAAACTAGATAGCGAAGGCGTATTTTTCGCTGATCCAGAGCTTGATGACTATGATATCGAACGCTTCGCTGACGATGATATCGAAGACAGCTTCCACAATACAAGTTGGACGCTCGAGGGTCGCCTCGGCATGCTCGAAGCGCTCTATACCGGTGCTTACACTGAGCGCACCACGGAACAATCCGTCGACTATTCCGACTACCTCTTCGTCGGTCAGTATTTGCCTTATTACATCTGCGATGGATCGGTGACATATCCAGGCGCGGCTGGACCGACAGGCACATGTCAGTCGCCAAACCTGTTTGTGAACTCGTCGACTGAAACGAAAGTTCAGACCCATGAATTGCGTTTCAACACGCCGCGCGAGAACCGGCTGCGAGCGACATTTGGAGCGTTCTATTCTGATCTTGAGCTGGCTGAGTTGAATGACTTTACCTATCCTGGCTCCGAGCTTGTGGTCGGGTTCAACGGCGTGGTCGGATTTGGTCCGAACTTCCCGCTGACAAACACGGCAGTAACAGGCGTGATCGGGAATGCAGCGCCAGGCTATTTCAGCGATCCCGGACCGTTCCCTGAAGGTGTCATTTTCCGGAACGATATTCTGCGCACCGATGAACAGATCGGCGCGTTCGGTGAGGCGACATTCGATCTGACAGATCAATTCGCCATCACAGTGGGGGCCCGCTGGTACGATATTGAAGTCGACCTCGAAGGCTCTGCGAACTCGTCCTTCTTCAATCTCGGTGCGGCTACGGATGCGCAAGCTTTCGGGACCAATATTTCCGCTCAATTTGCGCCGGACAACACTGTTGGCGCGCCAGACAAAGCGGCGACTGATGGCGTGATCTACAAGCTTACAGGCACGTGGACACCGAATAGCGACGTCTTATTCTATGCGACCTATTCTGAAGGCTTCCGTCCAGGTTTGCTGAACCGCCCAGGCGGTCGAACCAATCCGGCCGGGAACTACACCGTACCGTTTGCTGTCGATACCGATGATGTTCAGAATTATGAGCTCGGCTGGAAAACAGAGCTGTTCGACAACTCCTTGCGATTCAATGGTTCTGCATTTTTCGTTGAGGTCGAAGGCCTGCAGACGACAATTTTTGATCCGTCCATCGTCAACTTGTTCTTCTCAGATAACGCCGCGAATGCTGAAATTCAGGGCCTTGAAGGGGACTTCACCTGGGCGCCTTATTCGGTCGATGGTCTAACGATTGCGGGTGCGTTCTCGCTGCTCGATACCGAAGTCACAGAAGTTCTCGTTCCAACCAATGATGTGATTGCCGGATCGGACCTGGCCTTCGCACCAGCCTGGCAGGGCAATATCCGAGCGCGCTATGAGTGGGACCTTGAGCGTCAGATAGACGGTCAGACCCTGACCGCTCACGTCATGCCGCAATTGGTGTTCTCTGATGACTCGGTCAGCGATATCATCGAAATCAACAAAGCAGACGTAGATGGGTATGTGACGCTTGGTGGGACCCTCGGGGTGACCGCTGATCAATGGTCGGCCGAAATATACGCGACCAATCTAACCAATGAGTATGCTGAGCTGAGCAACAATTTTGTGTTCGACCGGGAGCGGGTTACGCCTCTCCGTCCGCGCACAATTGGTGTTCGTGTGGGCTATGATTTCTAGCGCTCGCAATTCAGCTTAAACAGAGCAGCGTCTTGATCCGTCAGGGCGCTGCCTTTTTATGGGCCATACTATGGAATCCCATTCATCCTCTTCACGCGCACATCGCCTCAAACAAGCGCAGACCGCTTTGCAAGCTGGCCGGTTTGAGGACGCAGTTTCTTTGGTGGACGAAATTCTCGCCCAGGACCGTGAAGACCAGGACGGACTCTATCTGGCCGCCGTCGCCGCTCGTTACCTTGAGCAGCCTGATACGGCGCGGGCGCACCTCGCCGCGTTGAAGCAGGTCGCTCCAGATTACGGGCGCGCGTTCCAAGAAGAAGGTCATCTCTTGAGGGGGCTCTCTGATCAAGACGGCGCCTTGCGAGCCTTTGAAAATGCAACGCGCTGTAACCCAGCGCTCATGGCGAGCTGGCAGGCGCAGATTGATCTAATATCCGCCGCGGGACGGTCCACCGAAGCACTGCAAGCCAAAGCTCAACTCGACCGCATTAAGGCGCTTCCGCGCGAGCTCCTCGCGGTGACCAATCATCTCTATGAGGGCCGCATCTTACGCGCTGAGGAAATCGCCCGCGCCTTTCTTAGAAAATCACCTCACCATATCGAGGGCATGCGCCTCTTGGCCGACATTGGGTCGAGGCTTGGTGTGCATGAAGATGCAGACTTCCTGCTCGAAACAGCGCTCGAGCTGGACCCAGATAATGTGCAGCTTCGCATTGATCACATCCAAGTGCTCCGTAAGCGCCAAAAATTTGCTGCGGCTCTAAAACAGGCTGAAGCCTTGCTCGAGCGAGATCCGGAGAACCCGGTTTTTCTCTCACTCTTCGCGATTGAGAGCATGCAGGCCGGTCAGTATGAAGCCGCGCTAGCCGCGTTCGAAACAGTTCTTTCCAAACTGCCGGAAGATCCAGCGACGCTGACATCTCAAGGGCACGCCCTCAAAACCTTCGGACGATCGGACGACGCGATTGCGTCTTATCAATCCGCGATTGAGGCCGCGCCGCATTATGGCGATGCTTGGTACGCGCTCGCCAATTTGAAAACGTTTCGGTTCTCCGATGACGATATCGAGCAGATGCAGGCCCTCCAGCAATCAGCAGATCTTAGCTTCATGTCGCGGATCCACATTGCATTTGCGCTTGGAAAAGCTTGCGAAGATAAGCGCGACTACGAACGTGCTTTCCATAATTATGAGCTTGGAAACCGGCTCAAGCAGCGGCAGACGCGTTACACAACGGATCAAATGCTGGCAGAGTTTGAGGCCCAAAAGCAATTCGTCACTGCCGATACGATCAAGCAGAAAACCGGGAAAGGGTGCAACGCTCCTGACCCGATCTTCATCGTTGGGCTACCGCGCGCGGGGTCCACGCTGATCGAACAAATCTTGGCGTCGCATAGCCAAGTCGATGGCACGCTCGAATTACCAAACATCTTGTCGCTGGCACATCGCCTGCGCGGACGAAATCTTGTGACCGATCGTGACCGGTATCCGCGCATTTTGTCGGACTTATCAGCCGAAGATCTAACGGCGCTCGGGCAGGATTACATTGAAAACACGCGGGTGCATCGTGAGTCTGCGCCTTTCTTTACCGATAAAATGCCAAATAATTTCAGGCATATCGGTCTGATCCATTCAATCTTGCCGAATGCCAAAATCATCGACGCACGACGTGCACCACTCGATTGTTGTTGGTCGGGGTTCAAGCAATTGTTCGCCGAGGGACAAGAGTTCACTTACGGTCTGGAGGAAATTGGGCACTACTACTGCGCCTATGTCGACCTTATGGATCATTGGGAGCAAGTTCTACCGGCAGGTAGGATTTTACGGGTTCAGCATGAGGACGTGTTGGGCGATCTAGAAGGGCAAGTACGCCGCATTCTCGACTATTGTGAATTGCCGTTCGAAGAAGCGTGCGTAAACTTCCACGAGACGGAAAGGGCGGTGCGGACAGCGAGCTCTGAACAAGTTCGCCAACCTTTGAATCGGTCTGGGCAAAACCAATGGCAAGCTTATGAGCCGTATTTAACTCCGTTAAAGGAGGCACTAGGTGATTTGCTTGAGGAAAATGGAGGCCGCGAAGCATGACACAGCGATCTGAAGACGCCTTGATTGCGCTTCGTCAAATTCAGCGCCGAACTGAGCAGGCCTCGAAACGCCTCGCTGCCATGGCGGGGCTTACCCCTTCCCAATTGCTCGTGATGCAGATTTTGAGTGAGCGCGGAGAGGTCTCTGCTGGTGATCTCTCTAAGATGACCCAACTCAAGCACGCCACAATCACGACTCTGGTCGATAAGCTGGTGACGCGCGGCTTGCTTTCTCGGCGGCGCTGCGAGGAAGATAGACGCCGGGTATGGCTTACCCTTTTGCCGGAAGGGCAGACTGCCATCACAACCGCGCCTGATCTTTTGCAAGACACGTTCGAAGCGCGGTTCGACAAACTCCCGGATTGGCATCAAGCGATGCTCGTTTCTTCGCTCGAACGGATCGCGGCCTTGCTTGACGCTGAAGACCTTGAGGCGGCCCCAATTCTAGATGTTGGCGCGCTGGATGAGCGACCAACGTGATGAGTCACGTTGGTCCAGCTCCCGAAGCCTGAATCAGCAATTCGATCTATCGTACAGTCAGCACGACAGATTGATGCGATTGCGAGCTTGATCCGACCATGATTTCAAATTCGCCTGGCTCCACGACGCGTTCCATATCTCGGTTGAAGAATTGAAGAGACGCAGGTGTAATCGCAAGTTCGACTTGCTTGGTTTCGCCTGGCGCAAGGCTAACCCGTTCAAACCCTTTGAGTTCTTTCACAGGCCGAGTGACGCTGCTGATACTGTCGCGGATGTACATTTGGACCACTTCGTCGGCTTTCATCTCACCCGTATTTGTGACTGAAACGGTCACGCTCGTGCTGCCATCGGTTGAGATTTCGGCATCGCTCAAAACCGGCGTAGAGATGTCGAAGCTGGCATAGCTGAGCCCGTATCCAAAAGCGTAAAGTGGCCCTGTCTCGGTGAACGCGTAGCCGCGGCGCGCTGTTGGCTTGTGGTAATAGTAAGCCGGTATCTGACCCACATTGCGGGGGATCGAAACCGGCATCTTGCCGCTCGGCGAAACATGGCCGACAAGAAGGTCTGCCACGGCCGTTCCGGTTTCTTGGCCGAGCTGCCAGCCATATAGAATGGCGTCGAAATGATCTTCGACATTGGTCAATGCGAGCGGGCGGCCAGAGATAATCACGCCGACCATTGGGATACCGGTTGCAGCGAGGGCTTCAACCAATTCCGTCTGCTGCCCGATGAGCGTAATATCATCTCGATCACCAAGGTGGGTCTCTGACCAGGCTTCGCGAGAGGTTGATTCATCGCCGCCGATGGCGAGGATGATTAAGTCGCTCCCCTGAGCGGCGGCGACCGCCTCATCGATCAATGCAAAATTAGCAGCAGCGTCCGTGAGATTGACCTCATCATCCCACCAAGAGCGATTGTCTGTGAGGTTCACGCCTTTGGCGTGCACGATTTCGATCTGGTCCTGGAACTCTGCTTTCAGGCCATCAAGGATGCTGACAGTCTGTCGTGGTTCGTCCGAGTATCCACCAAGCACGGTAATGTCGCTGTTTGGCCCGATCACAGCGACACGCGACAAAGCGGACTTATCGAGCGGCAGAGCGCTCTCATGATTTTTCACGAGGACTGCCGCTTTATGCGCTGCTTCGAGGGCGACTGAGCGCGCCTCTGCATTTCCGGTGAGAGCATCCGCTTCGGCGCCATCGGCGTAGGGATCGTCGAACACACCGCCGCGTTTCTTCATACGCAAGACGCGTTCAACAGCCTGGTCGATGAGGGCGATATCGACGTTACCTGCTTCGATCGCCTCTTTCATCTGATAGAAGGCAACACCATCCGGCAGTTCGAAGTCTACACCTGAGGCGAGGGCAAGAGCGCCAGCGGCGCCGAGTGAGTCGACCAAGCGGTGACGAACTTGAAGCTCATTGATCGCGAAATAGTCAGCGACCACAACCCCATCAAAACCCCATTCGCCGCGTAGGATATCATTCAACAACCACTCATTTGCGTGCGATGGAATACCATCAATTTCATTATAGCTTGCCATGACACTCGCTGCGTCTGCTTCTTTCACCGCGGCTTCAAAAGGCGGGAAAAAGATCTCGCGCAAAACACGCTCAGGCAGCTGCGCTGGACCGACATTCATGCCCGCTTCGGGCTGACCATGTCCGGTCATGTGCTTGAGTGTTGTCAGCACTTTGCCGTCTGGGATTGTCTCACCTTCGCCTTGGAAGCCTCTGATCGCCGCGACGCCTAGGCGGCTTACCAAATAAGGATCTTCGCCAAACGTTTCCTCAATGCGCCCCCAGCGTGGGTCGAGTGCTACATCGACGACCGGAGACAGAACATGATGCACGCCGCGGACTCGGATCTCGCGGGCCGTGATATCGTAGATGCGCTCGAGTAGCTCTGGATCGAACGTGCTCGCGAGGGCGATCGATTGTGGGAACGAGGTCGCGTAGCGGCCTTGGAAACCGTGCAAGCCTTCTTCGTGGAACAGGGTAGGGATGCCAAGACGGGTTTCTTCAATCATCCATTTTTGGACCGCGTTAGTGAGTTTGACCGTCTCGCTTGGTGTCCGCGCAGACATGCGCCGGACCACGGTTGCGTCATTCACGTCTTTGCGTTCTTCGCTGGCTTCCATCCCCATAGTGTCTTGGGGGCGGGCGAAACAGCCAACGCCATGCGGATGGATCTCTTTCATCTTCTCCGGCGAGAAGTCACCGTTTTCGTCAAGAATTTGTCCTTTGCTGATCCAGATACAGCTGAGTTGTGCGAGCTTTTCGTCGAGCGTCATTTCAGCAATCAGGGCGGCGATTTCCGGGTCTTCTGAGACCGCTGAACTCTCGATCAGCGTTTCTGAGATGACGGTTTGGGGCTCGGATGTCTCTGCCGTTTGGCAGGCTTGAAGGCCCGTCGCGAGACTGGCGAGAAGGCCCATCGATAAAAGTGCTTTGCGAGTCATTAGAATGGGCCTCCCTAGCCAATAATAGACGCTGTCGCGATCAGGTTTGTTCGACTGGCTGGTAAACCAATCAATTTTGTTAGCGCTAACATTTCGTCCCGAGCGTGACAAGAGAGTCGAAGAAAATAGGCAAAAGTTTGGGGTCTAAGCCGGGCGTACGCTGTCCACTCGGCGCAGGCTTTGATGCTGAGCCATTGATTTGTTTTGGCGAATAGTGGACCAGACAAAACGAAAAGACATGCACCCACCCATAGGAGAATTTGGTGTCGTCATTGCCATTGCCGCTTAAGCAACTGTTCAACCCGCGTCTAACATCGCTCGGGCGTCTCGATGCGCGAGCGAACATCCAAGGTTTTCCTGATGAGGCAGCATTAGGCGAAGCGATTTCGCCATGGCGTCTATCTCTCGACGGCGATTGGCGGTTCCAACTTGTTGAGCGCCCTGAGGCCGCGCCCGCAGACTGGATCTCTTCGAATACAGGCCAGGCCCCATGGCGAGACATCAAAGTTCCGGGCGTTTGGACCCGGCAAGATACCGGCGATTTGCCTCACTACGCCAACTGGCAGATGCCGTTCGATTGCCAGAAACCACCTGCCGTTCCGGAGGAGAATGCGACTGGATTGTATCGAACAACGATTGAAGTTCCAGAATCGTGGCAAGAGAGGAAAACGATCCTCCATATTGGTGGGTTCGAGAGCCTAGTGCTCGTTTGGTGCAACCAGGTCTTTATTGGCATGGCGAAAGATTCGCGTTTGCCAAGTGAGTTTGATTTTTCGGAAGCTCTGCGGTCTGGCGAGAATGAGCTTGCATTGATGGTCGTGCGTTGGTGCGATGCGACTTGGATCGAAGACCAAGACCACTGGAAACATGGTGGGCTCCATCGTTCAGTTTGGCTCGAGTCGCGCGGCGCGACACACCTTGGTGATCTCGTTGTTGGGACTGACTTTGACCCTGCATCCAATGAGGGATCAGCCTCTATCACGGCTTCCGTCAAAGGAGCGTCCGCGGGGTGGTCCGTGCGGTGTCGACTGGAAATCGGAGGACAGGCGGGCGCGATTGCTGAGGCGAATGCTCCAGTAGATCAGTTTGACACCTCACAATCTGTTGGTGAGCAGTGGGCGCAGTCCTACAGTTTCAAAGGCTATGAAGCATCGCTCGCGCTAAACGTTTCAAACGCCGCGCCCTGGTCAGCGGAAGCCCCAAATCGTTATCGGCTGATCACGGAACTGTTGGACCCGAGCGGCGCGCCGACAGAGGTCCATGAAACCTGGATCGGTTTCACGCGGATTGAGACAACTGACCGACGTTTGCGGGTGAACGGGCGCAGCGTGGTTTTGATCGGCGTCAATCGCCATGATCACCATCCACAGAATGGCAAGACCTGCAGCCGCGAGGATATTCTCGCTGAGCTGTTGACGATGAAGCAGCACAATATCAACGCGATCCGTACAGCGCACTACCCGAATGATCCGGCATTGCTCGATCTTGCAGATGAACTTGGCTTTTACGTAGTTGATGAAGCCAATGTCGAATGCCACGCGCGCTGGACAGAAGTGGCCCATCAGCCGGATTTCTTGCCCGCCATTGTTGAGCGCACAACGAGAATGATCGCGCGCGATCGCAATCACCCTTGCATCATTGGTTGGTCGCTCGGCAATGAGGCGGGGCATGGACCAGCGCATAACGCCGCTGCGGCGGCGGCGCGTCATCTCGATCCATCGCGGTTCGTTCACTATGAAGGCGCGGTTTCATTGCGTTTAAGCTTCCCGTTCGGGCGATCGCCAGACACCACGCAGCAATCGCCGAGCGCTCTTGAGCGGGCAACCACGGATGTGGTGTGTCCAATGTACCCTCCCATCGATCATATCGTCGACTGGGCGCGTTGGGCTGAGCGGACCGGCAGTGATGATCGCCCGCTCATCCTTTGTGAATTCTCGCACGCGATGGGAAATTCCAATGGCTCGCTCAGCGCCTATGTCGATGCTTTCTTTGCCGAGCCCGCATTGGCGGGCGGCTTTGTCTGGGACTGGCGTGACCAAGGTTTAGCGGAAACCGACGAGGAGGGGCGGTTCTACTGGGCCTATGGCGGGCATTACGGCGATGAGCCAAATGACGGTAACTTCAATATCAATGGCTTGGTGGGTCCCGATGGCGTGCCACATCCAGCTTTGCGGGAATATATGTGGGCCGCGCGCCCGGTCGTTTCAGAGCTAACGGATCGCGGGACAGTGAGCGTCCGCAATCGACGCGTTTTTCAGGACACAAGTGATCTGGAACTGCGCTGGTGCCTCTTGCGCGATGGTATCGAAGTTGAGGCCGGAAACGGCGCGATCTTGATAGAACCAGGGGCGACGATTGAAATCGATCTGCCAATCAACTCTGACCTCGCTGCGCCGGAGGATTGGCATCTAGATGTCTCCTGGCATTTGCGAGAGAGTTGCGCTTGGGGTGAAGCGGGCCATCGAGTGGCCTGGGACCAACTTGAATTAAAGTCTGCAAGCGCGACATCCGTAGAAGTTCGTTCCCCGAGATTAGAAGCAGGAGCTTTCGAGCATGCTGGCCTGAGCGCAATCGTCTCTGAGCAAGACGGTATCACCTCCATCAAGTCAGGTACTGAGGAGATTGTAAGCTCTCCAATCTCGCTCTGTCTTTGGCGAGCGCCGACGGACAATGACGGCGGAAAACCGGGCGCGCGGCCTTTGTTCAAAAACCGAACGGGGCAGTGGGTTGGGTATGGGTTAAATGCGCTGCAGCCGAGCGCCTGCGTTCAACGAGAAGAGCCCAATGGTCTGTCGATCATGCGCACATGGAGCGGCGCGGATGGCATTCTCGCCCAGCATCACAGTCTTTGGTCGATCTCGGAAACCGCGATTGTTGTGGATGAGACGATCACCATTCCGGAAGCTTGGACCGATCTCCCTCGTATTGGAATCCGGTTTGAGGTGCCGAGCGAGTTTGAGCGTCTTGAGTGGTATGGGCTCGGGCCGGATGAATCCTATCCGGATCGGCATTTAGCGCAAACCGTCGGACGATGGGCATCTACCGTATCAGATCAATACCATCCCTATGTCCGCCCGCAGGAATATGGCGCGCATGAGCAGTGCCGGTGGTTCCAGCTTACAAATGCGAACGGGGATGGTTTGAAGGTCAGTTTGCCCAAGCCTTTGAGTTTCACTGCGCGGTCGCATCACGACACTGATTTGAATGAAGCGGAAACGCTTGCCGAACTTCGGACTTCGAAGACAACAGAGGTACACATAGACATTGCGACACGCGGACTAGGAACGGGTGCTTGCGGTCCGGACGCTTTGCCTCAGTATCGCGTTGGGCCTGGCATGTACGCATTCCGATGGACGATGCAGTCGATTTCAGCCAGGGCTTAACGCTATTTCGATCGCACCGGTTCGAATTCATACAGCGAGATGCCGCGGGCATGCGCATCAAACTTCAGCTTCCGGTTGAGCGGCGCGTGGGCCCGCGATGCACAGTTTTGTCGGTCGCAAAGATAGCAGTTCACGCCAATCGGGGTCGGCTTCTGTGAGGCAAGATCTAAGCGATCGCAATAGATCAGGCTGTCCGCATAAGCTTTGTCGCAACCGAGCCCGATTGCGACGCGGGCAGGAGGACGCCCATGATGGCCACGCGATCGATTAATGGCCTTAGAGATCGAAACATAGGTCGTATCATCGGGCATCTGGATCAATTGGGTCAGCGTTTCGCCGGGTTGTTCAAATGTCCGGTGAATGTTCCAGCGCGGGCAGGCGCCGCCAAATTTCGAGAAATGGAATTTTCCCGCGCTGAAGCGCTTTGAAACGTTTCCAGCAGCATCGATCCGTAAAAAGAAGAACGGGATGCCCTTGGCTTCAGGTTTTTGAAGAGTCGTCAGCCGGTGCGCGGTCTGTTCGAAACTGGTCCCGAAGCGGTGGCTCAGAAGATCGACATCATAACGTGTATCTTCGCAGGCTTTCAGGAAGGCGTCATAGGGCATCAAAAGCGCAGCGGCGAAATAGTTCGCGAGTGAAACGCGTGCGAGCCCGACCGCGCTTTCATCCTTAAAGTCCGCGCTCGCGACGATGTCATCGATCAGATCTCGATACTCAAGCAGTCCGAGCTGGAACGCCAATTGGAACTGGCGACCGGTCGGATGGAGAAGTTCCGATATATCGATCCCGGATCTGTGGCGATCAAAGTACGTAAACGAAGATGGCATTGCGGAGCTTGGCAGTACGCGAATTCGGAGTTTGTACTTGCTCTCAAGGCGTTCTTGAATTGCGGCTTCGATTTGTTTCCGGTCTGCCGTCAGCGCTTCGTGAAAGTCAGTGGCTGTTTCATCGAGCTCACGAAAGTAGTTGTTCTGATCGTGTAGGAACTGGCGTACGCGTTCTACGGGCCGCGCGCTCTCTTCAAGCAGTTCGACTTTCTCACGATCCGCAAGTGGATTTGCATCCGAATAGGTGCTGAGCGCGAGTTCGCGATAGCGTTCGTGCAGGCGGAGAAAGCCTTTGATGGTTTCGGGGCTGGCGCCAACTAGGTCTTCAAGTTCACTTTTCGGAACTTGCAGCTCTCCGAACACGGGATCGCGCAGCGCATTGACCAATTCATTGACAAGTCCCGCATCCATGTCTTGCGCGAGATCAGCGACATTGATGTCGAACTCTTCCGCCAGTTTTAGCAGAACCGCTGCACTGACTGGGCGCTGATTGCGTTCGATCAAATTGACATAGGTCGCGGACACATCGAGACGGCGCGCAAACTCAGCCTGGGTCAGGCTCAGCTGTGTGCGAAGGCGCTTGATACGCGGGCCGATGATGAGTTTTTTCTTCATACGCCAAGAGTATTACAACATTTACAAACATTACATACTGAAATTTACATAACAAACAATGAAACCCAATAGATATGGGCTCGGTATGGACGTGGCATGGGTTTTGTAAATAGAGGGGGGAAGTTACAAAATCAGGAGTACGCCATGTCTGGCACGCTAATTCAAGATGCGGTTCAAGCCGCCAAGCAAACCCCGCGACACCGCCGCCCGGCGGAAGTGGTTGGGACTGTGCCGCCAGAGTATGAGCGCGTTCTGACCCATCGCGCGCTTTTATTTGTTGCAGATCTTGAGCGCCGGTTTGGCGGGCAGCGCAAAATCCTTTTGGAAAATCGCAAATTGGCACAGATGCGCTTCGACGATGGCGAAATGCCAAGCTTCCCGCTCGAAACGGAACATATTCGTAAATCTGTTTGGGAAGTCGCACCGGTTCCAAAAGCTCTGCAAGATCGCCGCGTCGAAATCACCGGGCCTGTCGACCGTAAGATGATGATCAACGCGCTGAACTCTGGCGCGAAAATGTTCATGGCAGACTTCGAGGACGCCTCGTCGCCAACCTTCTCCAATATGGTGGAGGGCCAGGCCAACATGATTGACTATGCGGCTGGCAACCTCGCGTTTGATGATGAGGCACGCGGTAAGTCTTACCGTTTGAATGACGAAACGGCGACGATGCTGGTCCGCCCTCGCGGCTGGCACTTGGAAGAGGCGCACATCACGGTCGACGGACAGCCCATGTCGGCCAGCCTGTTCGATTTCGGTCTGCACATTTTCCACAATGGCAAAGCTCTGATGGAGAGTGAAAAGGGCCCATTCTATTACTTGCCGAAAATGGAAAACTACCAAGAGGCGCGCCTCTGGAATGATGTTTTCAATTTTGCGCAAGCTGCGCTCGGAATTCCAAACGGCACGATTAAAGCGACGGTTCTGATCGAAACGCTCCCGGCTGCATTCCAGATGGATGAGATCCTCTATGTGATGCGCAATCACATTGTTGGCCTGAACTGCGGCCGCTGGGATTACATTTTCAGCTATATCAAAACACTGCGCAATCACCCGGAATACGTCCTGCCAGATCGCGCGCAGGTCGGCATGGATCGCGCCTTCTTGAAAGCGTATTCGCTGAAGCTGATCCAGACCTGTCACCGTCGCCGCGCCCATGCGATGGGCGGGATGGCGGCGCAAATCCCGGTTAAAGGCGACGAAGCGGCGAACACAGCTGCGTTCGATAAAGTCCGCGCCGATAAAAAGCGCGAGGCGCAACAGGGCCATGATGGCACCTGGGTCGCTCACCCAGACCTGGTCCCGGTTGCGATGGAAGTGTTCGACGCTGAAATGCCAAATGCCAATCAGGTTTTGAGCCAGCGTCAGTTCCCGAATATCACCGAAGAGTCGCTGCTGACGCCGCACACCGGCGATGTGACAGAGGCCGGTATTCGGACAAATATCTCTGTAGGTATTGAGTACACGGCCGCATGGCTGCGTGGTCGCGGCGCCGTGCCTATTCACAACCTTATGGAAGATGCTGCGACCGCGGAAATCTCCCGCAGCCAGCTTTGGCAGTGGCTCACGCACGGCACGGAATACAAGAAAGCAGACGGTACGTCTGAGGTCTTTACGGCGTCGGCTTTTGACGCGCTGCTCAGCGATGAGCTTGGCAAGATCAAAACGACGCTTGGCGATAATGCCTATGCAGACGGTCGCTACCCGGAAGCCACGGACGTCTTTGTCCAGACTGCGACGGGCGACCAGCTTGCCGACTTCCTGACTTTACCAGCCTACGACGTCCTTCGCGGCGCCAACTAACCCCAAACAGACCCCAAGACAAAAGTAGAATTAGACGAGGATAGAAACATGACCCAACGTCCAACTTACAGCCAGCTGATGGAAGAAACCCTGAAGCGCTACCCAGACGGCCGCACAAAGGCCGGCATCAGCGTCGAAGATGTTGTTCAACTGAAGATTCAGAACACTTACAATACGCACCTCGATATTGCGAAAGCGATGTCTGGCGTCATGCGCGAAGATATGGCCGCCTATGATGCGGACTCCTCAAAGTTCACCCAGTCGCTCGGGTGCTGGTCAGGCTTCCATGCCCACCAAAAAATTAAAGCTGTGAAGCGCATGCGCGGTACTGCAAAGGGCACATACATCTATCTCTCAGGTTGGATGGTTGCTGGCCTTCGCAATAGCTTCGGCCACCTGCCAGATCAGTCTATGCACGAGAAAACTGCTGTGACCGACCTGATCAAAGAGATTTACACATCGCTACGTCAGGCTGACGAAGTTGCTCTGAACGATCTGTTCCAAGAGCTGAATGCCGCCAAAGAGTCTGGCGCTGACCAGTCTACTATGGACGAAATTATCTACCGCATCGATACGTTCGAAAGCCACGTAGTTCCTATTATTGCTGATATCGACGCTGGTTTTGGTAACGAGCACGCAACTTACCTGCTCGCTAAGGAACTGATCCTTGCGGGCGCTTGCTGCTTGCAGATCGAGAACCAAGTGTCTGACGCGAAACAGTGTGGTCACCAGGACGGTAAAGTGACCGTTCCGCGCGAAGACTTCATCACCAAGCTCCGCGCGTGCCGCATGGCATTTGAAGAGCTCGGCGTTGATGAAGGTGTCATCGTTGCGCGAACTGACAGCCTCGGTGCTGGCCTGACGCAAAAAATCCCGGTCTCTCAAGAACCAGGCGATCATGCCGCGGAATACATTAAGTGGGTCGAGACGGAAGAAGTCACAGACGCAAATCCACTGAAAGAAGGCGAAGTCGCCTTGATGCGGGACGGCAAAGTTGCGCGCCCTGTTCGGATGCCGAACGGTCTTTACAAGTTCAAAGACAATACTGGCCGTGAGCGCGTGATCGAAGACTGCATTAGCTCTCTTCGGGACGGCGGTGCAGACCTCCTTTGGATCGAGACAGCAACACCAAACGTCGACGAGATTGCCTCTATGGTGAACGCGATCCGTGAAGTCGTTCCAAATGCGAAGCTGACCTATAACAACTCACCAAGCTTCAACTGGACGCTGAACCTGCGTAAGCAAGTTCGCGAGCAGTGGATTGCCGAAGGCAAAATCGCGGAAGGCGACTACCCAGAGGGCAACACTTTGATGTCATCTAAGCTCGATGAGACTGAACTTGGCCTTGAAGCTGACGCTCGTCTGCAAAGCTTCCAGACTGACATTTCTGCGCGCGCCGGTGTGTTCCATAATCTGATCACGCTACCGACCTTCCACCTCACGGCGAAGGGTATGGACGAGCTTTCAAATGGCTATTTCGGCGACGAGAAAATGCTCGCTTATGTCAAAAATGTTCAGCGTGAAGAGATCCGCCGCGGCGTCTCTGCGGTGAAGCACCAGCATGAAGTTGGCTCTGACCTTGGCGACACGTTCAAGGAAATGGTTGGCGGTGATCGCGCGCTGAAAGCGGGCGGTGCTCACAACACAATGAACCAGTTCGAAGCAGCAGAATAAGCTCCAGAAAAGAACCCGTAAAACTTAAGCGCGCTGATCGGATTGATCAGCGCGCTTTCTTTTGCCCCAAAGGTAACGCCCCCTTTGGCTTTATTTCAGATCGTTCATGGCCTTCGCAACGCGTTGAAGATCTTCACTCGAAACATCATCTAGAACGCTTTGGCGATAGACGCGGATACCCGCTTCTTGCTCACGCATGGTTTTCTATAGTCGCGCAT
>JBCBGJ010000013.1:0-16245 GCA_038526925.1 Pseudomonadota bacterium | reverse complement strand
CCGTATCGTCATCGAACTCTTCGCTATTGATCAGTTTGATCTCGACGCCGACATTGATATTCTCGAGGGTGTTCACGGCATTATTCTACCGGGCGGTTTCGGAGAGCGCGGCGCGCGCGGAAAAATGCGTGCGGCACGGTTTGCACGTGAACGCGAAGTGCCTTGTTTCGGGATTTGCTACGGCATGCAGCTCTCCGTCGTCGAAGCAGCGCGAAACCTCGCGGGGATCGCTGGCGCATCGACAACTGAGTTTGGCCCAACGGAGCAACCAATTGTTGGTTTGATGTCGGAATGGACGAAGGGCAACGAACTCGTCAAACGCGACGAGACCACAGATATGGGCGGCACAATGCGCTTGGGTGCCTATCCGGCGCGTCTCAAAGAAGGATCGCGCGTTGCTGAAATTTACGGGACACTCACAATCTCGGAGCGCCATCGTCATCGCTATGAGGTGAACACGGCCTATGTGAACGAACTTGAGAAGCATGGTGTTGTGTTCTCTGGCATGTCGCCAGATGGTGTATTGCCGGAGATCATTGAACTTGAGAACCACCCTTGGTTCATTGCGGTTCAGTATCATCCGGAGCTAAAATCTCGGCCGATGGAGCCTCATCCTCTCTTTGCCAGCTTTATCGGAGCCGCGGTCACGCAGAGCCGTCTGGTTTAAACAGCATTAGCCCCTTGCATGCTCTGATAGCATCCGGTATGTGCGCGGTTTGAATTTCACGAGGCATGACCTCGAAAACGGTTTTGGAGCAAGCAGATGGCTGTCCCTAAGAGTAAGATTACAAAATCTCGCCGCGGTATGCGCCGTTCGCATGACCGCCTCAAAGGCAATACTTTCATTGAAGACCAGGATTCTGGTGAACTTCGTCGCCCACACCATGTCGATCTGAAGACCGGCATGTATCGTGGTCGCCAAATTCTCGAGCCAACTGAAGACTAAGTCTGGCTTTGACTTCGAGTTTTGAAAACCCTCGCTGAAGAGCGAGGGTTTTTCTTTTGTGCATAGCTGACCCGCGCGCCCACCCTTGCGCTTTAAGCCGTAGCGCACTAGAGCCACGCGCAACTCAGTGACTTCCACCGAAAAGGGACCCGCCATGAGCGAAATCGTCGACATTCACGCCCGCCAAATCATTGATAGTCGTGGTAACCCGACTGTTGAAGTCGATGTCACGTTGGAGGACGGTTCCTTTGGGCGGGCTGCAGTGCCATCCGGCGCTTCAACCGGTGTCCATGAAGCCCACGAGCTGCGTGATGGCGGCGAGGCTTACAAAGGCAAAGGCGTTATGAACGCCGTCGACGCAGTCAACGGAGAGATCGCGAACGAACTCACCGGAATGGAAGCCACCGAGCAGCGCCTCATCGATGGCTTGATGATGGAGCTGGACGGAACAGAGAACAAAAAGCGCCTCGGCGCGAACGCGATCTTGGGTGTCTCGCTCGCGACAGCGAAAGCAGCAGCGGAAAGCTGCAGCTTGCCGCTCTATCGCTACATTGGCGGAACCAATGCGCGCGTTTTGCCAACCCCGATGATGAACATCATCAATGGCGGTGAGCACGCGGACAACCCGATCGATATTCAAGAATTCATGATCATGCCGGTAAACGTCGAGAGCATTGCGGACGGCGTGCGCATCGGATCTGAGATTTTCCACACACTAAAAAAGACGCTGAGCGAAGCCGGCCACAACACAGGCGTTGGCGATGAAGGTGGGTTCGCTCCGAATCTCTCCTCGACGACTGACGCGCTAGATTTCATCATGAAGTCAATTGAAGCGGCAGGCTATCAGCCAGGTACTGACGTCGCACTGGCGCTCGATGCGGCCTCCACCGAGTTCTATAAAGACGGAAAATACGTTCTCGCAGGTGAAGGGAAGTCGCTTGATGGCGAGGGGATGGCGAAATACCTATCCGACCTCGTCGATGCGTACCCGATCCTTTCAATAGAAGACGGCATGGCCGAAGATGACTGGGAAGGGTGGGGTATCCTCACGGAAATGGTCGGCGATCGGTGCCAATTAGTTGGCGATGATCTGTTCGTGACGAATCCAGAACGCCTCGCAATGGGATTGCAGCGCGGAGCCGCGAATTCGATCCTGGTGAAGGTCAATCAGATCGGCACGCTGTCGGAGACATTGGACGCTGTCGAACTCGCCCACCGCCACGCTTATACATCTGTCATGTCGCACCGCTCTGGTGAAACCGAGGATGCAACTATCGCGGATCTCGCGGTGGCCGTGAATTGCGGACAGATCAAAACCGGATCGCTCGCGCGCTCCGATCGTTTGGCGAAATACAACCAGCTCATCCGCATCGAAGAAGAGCTTGGTGCCACGGCTTTGTATGCTGGCTCTGCGCTGATCAACGCCTAGGGGCGAATCGCCTATCGTTGCTGGAGTCTTAATAAGACTTTAACCACAATCGGTGATCCTTCTCAGTATAGAAGGATCACTAACTCATGACCTCAAAATGGGCTGCGAGCGCAATGTCTCTCACGGTTGCCTATTTTGCTTATCACGCATTTGCGGGTGAGCAGGGGCTGGGGCAATGGACAGATAAACAAACTGAATTAGCGCAAAAGAAACAGGTTCTGGTAGCGCTTGAAGCCGAAAATGTTGCACTGCAAAAAGACATAGCTCGACTGACTCCGGGGCAAATTGATCCCGATTTGGTGGAATACCTCGCAAGACGCGATCTCGGTTTCGTGTACCCAAGTGAGCTTGTGTTGGTTGACCGCGCTGTCAAACATGCGGAAATGCATAACTGATACGACTCGACCTTGCGTCACGCATCTGCGTATTTAGTGCCAAAATACTACATTCAGGGAGCCATGATGGCCAAAGCTGCGACCCCCAAGCGACGAAGCTCACCGAAGCTAAAGAAGGACGAAGCGCTCAAATTTTACCGCGATATGTTGCTCATTCGCCGGTTTGAAGAGCGTGCGGGCCAACTCTATGGCATGGGCAAGATTGCCGGTTTCTGCCACCTCTACATCGGGCAGGAAGCTGTCGTAACGGGCATGCAAGCCTGTCTGAAAGAGGGCGACCAAGTCATCACCGGATATCGCGATCACGGGCACATGTTGGCCTGCGATATGGATCCACGCGGCGTTATGGCTGAGCTGACAGGGCGCGAAGGGGGATACTCGCGCGGCAAAGGCGGCTCGATGCACATGTTTAGCCGCGAAAAGAACTTCTTCGGCGGTCACGGCATCGTTGGCGCACAAGTGCCAATCGGAACGGGCCTTGCGTTCTCAAACAAGTATCTCGGCAAAGACAATGTTAGCCTCGCTTATTTCGGCGATGGCGCCGCCAATCAGGGCCAAGTCTATGAGGCCTTCAACATGGCCTCACTTTGGGACCTGCCGGTCGTCTATGTGATTGAGAACAATATGTACGCGATGGGGACGAGCGTTGAGCGACATGCCTCCGAAACTGAGCTCTTTAAGCGTGGCATTTCTTTCGAGATTGAAGGCGAAGAAGTTGATGGCATGGACGTCTACGCCGTCAAAAAGGCCGGTGAGAAAGCGGTGAAACACGCACGCTCCGGCAAAGGCCCATACATTCTTGAGATGAAGACTTATCGCTATCGCGGCCACTCGATGTCCGACCCCGCCAAATATCGCAAACGCGAGGAGGTGGATGACATTCGCAGCCACAATGACCCGATTGAAGGCTTGAAAGGGCAGATCGTTGAGCAGGGCATTGCCAGCGAGGAGGACCTCAAAGCGGTCGACAAAGAGATTCGTGCCATCGTCAAAGATGCGGCAGATTTTTCTGTTGAGAGCCCTGAGCCAGATCCTTCTGAGCTTTGGACCGACGTGCTTCTGCCGGTGGAGGCGTAACCATGGCTGTAGATATTTTGATGCCAGCGCTCTCCCCGACCATGGAAGAAGGCACGCTCGCCAAATGGCTCAAAGGCGAAGGCGATAAAGTCGAAGCAGGCGATGTGATCGCAGAAATCGAGACTGATAAAGCGACGATGGAAGTCGAAGCGGTCGATGAAGGCACGCTTGCCAAGATCCTCATTCCAGAGGGCACAGAAGGCGTAAAAGTGAACGCAGTGATCGCAGTGCTCACCGAAGATGGCGAAGATGCCGCTGCAGTCTCTGTCTCAACCGAAGCTGACGTTGAAAAAGTAACTCCGGTCGCCGAACCAGAAGTCTTAGAAGCGCAAGCCGCTTCGGACGCCCCGACTGGCCCGGTCCTAACTAATCCAGATATCCCAGAGGGCACGACTTATACAAAGACGGTCCTTCGCGACGCCCTACGCGATGCTATGGCCGAAGAGATGCGCCGCGATGAAACTGTTTTCGTCATGGGCGAAGAAGTTGCTGAGTATCAAGGCGCCTACAAAGTGACCCGCGAACTTTTGCAAGAGTTCGGCGCGCGCCGAGTTGTGGATACGCCTATCACTGAGCACGGGTTCGCAGGCCTTGGCGTCGGCGCGGCCTTTGGCGGTCTGCGTCCGATCATTGAGTTCATGACGTTTAACTTTGCCATGCAGGCGATTGATCACATCATCAATTCAGCGGCCAAGACGCTCTACATGTCTGGCGGCCAAATGGGCTGTCCGATTGTGTTCCGTGGTCCGAATGCTGCGGCCTCTCGCGTGGGCGCGCAGCACAGTCAGGACTATGCCGCATGGTATGGTCACGTGCCAGGTTTGAAAGTCGTCGCACCGTGGGATGCGGGATCGGCGAAAGCGCTCTTAAAGTCGGCGATCCGTGATCCGAACCCGGTCGTCTTTCTGGAGCATGAGTTGCTTTATGGTCTCGAATTCGATGTGCCAGATCTTGAAGACTACACGCTACCAATCGGCAAAGCGGCGGTGATCCGCGAAGGGACAGACGTCACACTCGTTGGATATTCCCGTATGGTCGGTTTCTCCATGGAAGCGGCTGACAAACTGGCGGAGCAGGGCATTTCAGCAGAGGTGATCGATCTGCGCTCAATCCGCCCACTCGATATGGAAACCATCATTGAAAGCGTGAAAAAGACCAATCGCTTGGTCACCGCTGAAGAAGGATGGAAACATATGGGCGTCGGCGGTGAAATCGCGGCTGGCGTGACAGAGCACGCGTTCGATTATCTCGATGCGCCGCCGCTCCGCGTGACCCAGAAAGACGTGCCGCTACCATACGCAGGCAATCTCGAAGCGCTCAGCTTGCCGAATTCGGATGATGTTGTGGCTGCTGCCAAGGCTGTTTGCGAGGGGATGTAAATATGGCCATCAATATCACCATGCCCGCCCTCAGCCCGACTATGGAAGAGGGCACACTCGCCAAATGGAATGTGAAACCCGGCGACACGGTTGAAGCTGGCGATGTGATCGCTGAGATCGAGACTGATAAGGCGACGATGGAAGTCGAGGCCGTTGATGAAGGCACGGTCGCTCAGATCCTCGTTGATGAAGGCACTGAAGGCGTCAAAGTAAACGCAGTCATCGCTGTACTGGCGGAGGAGGGCGAAGACGCGTCGTCTGTCTCTGCGGAGACCTCCGCGCCAAAGCCTGCGGCTGAAGCGCCGAAAGCTGAGACCGCTCCTACGCCTGAGAAGCAAGTTGCATCCACACCTCTCCAAATGCCGAAGCTTGGAGCAGGTGATGATCGTATAAAAGCCAGCCCACTCGCGCGCCGGATCGCGGTGCTAAAAGGCATCGACCTCAACGCTCTGAAAGGCAAAGGCTCTGGCCCATATGGGCGGATCGTGAAGAAAGACGTTGAGAATGCGCAACCTGGCGCAGCTGCGGCACCTGCTGCGAGCGGTGCGCCAGCATCCCCAGATGGTCTCATCCTGCCACAAGTCTTGGATGATCGTGTTTACGCGCCAGATAGCTATCGCCTCGAGCCATTAGATGGCATGCGCAAGACGGTCGCGCGCCGCCTAACCCAAAGCTTTATGCAGGTTCCGCATTTTCCGCTGAATGTGGATATTGCACTCGATAAGCTTCTTTCGGCTCGCAAAGGCATCAATGAAGCCGCGCCTGAAGGCGTCAAAGTCTCAGTCAACGATATGCTGATCAAGGCCTCAGCCATGGCGCTGATGGCCGAGCCGGATTGCAATTCGAGCTATACCGATAATGGCATCGCCTATCATAATGGCGCGCACATCTCCGTTGCCGTCGCAATCGACGGCGGTCTTATTACGCCGGTGATCCGGGACGCTGAAAAGAAAGGCCTCGCAGAAATCTCTGCCGAGATGAAAGACTTGGCGGGCCGAGCGCGGGAGCGAAAACTGAAGCCGCATGAATATATGGGCGGGACCTTCTCGATCTCGAACCTCGGCATGTTCGGCATCAAATCCTTCGCATCGATCATCAATCCACCGGAAGGCATGATCATGTCAGTCGGGGCTGGGCAGAGACAGCCAGTCGTCGGCGCGGACGGACAGCTCACGACCGCCACCATGATGGGCGTGACACTCACTTGCGACCACCGTGTCATAGGCGGCGCTGAAGGCGCGCGCTGGCTGCAAGCTTTCAAACAATATGTGGAAACCCCAGAGAGCATGCTGCTCTAAGAGACGGAGGCCGCAATGGCTGATTTTGACCTGATCGTCATCGGTTCGGGCCCAGGCGGCTACGTTGCTGCTATTCGGGCGAGCCAACTTGGTATGAAGACCGCGATTGTGGAGCGCGAGAGTCTGGGCGGCATCTGTTTGAATTGGGGCTGTATTCCGACCAAAGCGTTGCTGCGCTCAGCCGAGGTTCTCCACCTCGCGAAGACGGCGTCTGCTTATGGATTGAAGGTCGACAAAGCAGACTTTGACCTAGACGGTGTTGTGAAGCGGTCTCGCGGTGTTGCAGCGCAGCTGTCAGGCGGCGTGAAGCATTTGATGAAAAAGAATAAGATCACCGTCATTGAAGGCGATGCGCGCCTCGAAAAAGGCGGTGACGCTCCGAAAGTGATCGTCAAAGACGCCAAAGGCAAAGATAGCACTTACCAGGCAAAACACGTCATGCTCGCAACTGGCGCGCGGGCGCGGGCCATTCCGCAAGCAGGGCTGGAGCCGGATGGCAAACTGGTCTGGACCTATCGCGAAGCGATGGTGCCGGATGAAATGCCCAAGCGCCTTCTCGTGATCGGATCCGGCGCGATCGGGATCGAGTTTGCGAGCTTCTATAACGAGCTCGGGTCTGAAGTGACTGTGGTCGAAGCGGTTGATCGCATTCTCCCAGCCGAAGACGCAGAAATCTCCGCCTTCGCGCACAAGTCCTTTGAGAAACAAGGGCTCAACATCAAGACGGGCGCCCAAGTTAAAGGCCTCAAGAAAGCTAAGGATAGCGTCACCGCTGATATCTCTGTCGGCGGTAAGACAGAGAAGATCGAGGTCGATCGCGTGATCCTCGCGATTGGAATTGTCGCCAACTCCGAGGGGCTCGGTCTCGAGGAGCTGGGCGTCAAACTCGACCGCACCCATGTCGTGGTTGACGGTTTTGGGCGCACGGGCGTCAAAGGCCTGTATGCGATCGGCGACCTCACGGGCGGCCCTTGGCTCGCGCACAAAGCCAGCCATGAAGGCGTCATCTGTGTTGAGAAAATCGCTGGCGAGATCGACGAGGCACATCCGTTTGATAATTGGAACGTCCCGGGCTGCACCTATAGCCATCCGCAAGTCGCGAGTGTTGGCCTGACCGAAGATGAGGCGAAGAAAACCGGCAAGAAACTGAAAGTCGGAAAATTCCCCTTCATCGGTAACGGTAAGGCCATCGCGCTCGGCGAACCAGAAGGCCTCGTCAAAACGATCTTCGATGCAGAGACGGGTGAGCTTCTCGGCGCGCACATGGTCGGCGCGGAGGTGACCGAACTGATCCAAGGCTATGTCATCGCGCGCGAGGGTGAGCTGACCGAGGAAGATTTGATGCACACCATCTTCCCGCACCCGACCTTGTCAGAGATGATGCACGAAGCTGTGCTGGCCTCCGATGGGCGACAAATTCACATGTAAGCAGCGCGCGAAACGCTAAGGCGTCGTTTTCGGATACATGCGTTCGTGACGTGTCACGACTTCCACAATCGCGATTGTTGCGCCGTGGCTTATCAGGCCGACAGTCCACCAAACGGCTGGCCACAGCATAACAGGTGATCCTTCGCCGATGCTGATTGCCGCAAAGACGGCCATACCGATGACCCAGCTTGCGAGATGGATCCAAAACGATAGCCGTACTGTCGCGGCTTTTTCGTCGAGTGTCTTTCGCGCAGATTTTGCCGCCTCAGCCTCAGGGTCCATCGTAATTGCGGCGACGTCTACGTTAAACGCTGCCGCCAGTGCCATGACAGACTCTTGCGATGCGTTGTCTCCGTTCTCGATGCGTTGAACCGTGCGAAGACCGATCCCGGCGAGGTCAGCGAGGTGTTCTTGCGACCACATGCGTTCCTCGCGCCACCGCTTAATCTTCTCTGCATTAGGTGTTTTTTGCATGTCTGGGCCCTTTCGGCGTGTCGATTTATAATGCCACCATTGTCCTCAGAAAAGCAAAATTAGCCACGCCAGCGGGCCGCCACAAGGCCGCCAGTGACATGCCAGTCGGCCGACAGCTCTAGCTTTCTGGGATTTTAGACGCCAATAAGGTGGCGTGCCGAATGAGTCCTTTTATCAAACTCTCGAACACCTGGTTGACCTTCTGGCGTTGACTGAGGATCCATGGTGGATTCTCGGCAGCGCCGCTGTTTTTCTAAGCGGGCATGACCCTGGTCCGATCGGCGATATCGATGTCTTATTGTCGGAGGCAGACGCGCAGCGGCTCATGTCTGATCAAGGTCTAGAAAATCTCAGAGATGGTGGGACACCGCGATATCGCTCAACGATTGTATTGAGACCAACTCTCGGCGAAATGCCCGTTGAGTTGTTGGCTGGCTATGAGGTATTTCAAAACGACACCTGGATCGCCATTTGGCCGACCTCGCGCGTTTCGGTTACTTATCCAGATCGTGAAGTCTTCGTGCCGTCTGTTGAGGAGCAGATCTCGATGCTCGAAATGCTTGGTCGAGCCAAAGATTTTGACCGTATTCGTGCGATGCAAGCGCGCTAAGCGATTGACCATGTTGGCGGCGCAAGCCACTTTATCGTCATGCCTGTTGCTGCCCGAAATTTTCCAACCGAAGCGCGCGTTCATGTGCGAGGCGAAATACTCACGCCTTTGCCTGAAGGGGCGTTATGGTGGCCGGCTGCGCGCACGCTGATTGTCTCAGACCTCCACCTGGAAAAAGGGTCGAGTTTTGCCGCTCGGGGACAAATGCTCCCGCCCTATGATACAAGCGCGACGCTCGCGATTGTGGAAGATCTCGTTCAAAGACTAGCGCCAGAGCGCGTCATCTCTCTGGGCGATAGCTTTCATGACCGAAGAGCCGAGTTTCGTATGGATGAAAGCGACTGCGACCGCGTTCGGGCTTTAACCACGAAGACAGATTGGATTTGGGTCGAAGGCAACCACGACCCAGACCCTCCGGAGCATCTTGGTGGGCGACCTGCCAAAGTCTTACGAATGAACGATATTGTCTTCCGACACGAGCCAACCGGTGAAAGCGGAGAGATCGCGGGACACTTGCATCCCTGCGCTAAAGTTCTGAGCCGCGTCCGCGCACTGCGTCGGCGCTGCTTTGTAACGGATGGCGAGCGCTTGATCATGCCCGCGCTCGGGGCATTCACTGGCGGCCTCAATGTGCTCGATGAAGCCTATGAGCCCTGTTTTCCTGAAGGCGGGATGATGGTCTTCGCTATGGCGCGAGACGCCGTCATTCCTGTGTCTCCAAAACGATTGATTCCAGACCGCCGTCGTCCAGACTTGGGGCAGTGGCGTCTCAACACCGAAAAACACCGAAAGGGATAAGCGCATGAACAATATCGATATGGCGCAGCTTTGGTCTGACTATGGCGACGAAGTTTTGGGGTTTGGCGCGCAAGCGATCGGCGCGCTGATTGTCCTGATCATCGGATTACGGGTCGCAGGTTGGCTCGGGCGGCTCGTCCGTAGCATCTCGATGAAACAAGAGAGCATTGACGACACGCTCGGCAATTTCTTTGGCTCCATGGTGCGTTGGGCAGTTACAGCGGCCGTTTTCATCGCCGTTCTGCAAGTTTTCGGCGTCCCCGCGACGAGTTTCGTGGCGATCTTGGGCGCTCTTACGCTGGCGATTGGTCTTTCCCTTCAAGGCGCGCTCGGAAACATCGCATCTGGCGTCATGATTATGATCTTCCGTCCCTATAAGCTCGGCGACTATGTCGAGGCTGCTGGTGCTGCCGGCACGGTAAAAGATATCAACCTGTTCCAGACCGTGCTCGCAACGCCGGACAATGTACAAATCATGGTGCCAAACAGCCAGGCGATTGATGGTGTGATTAAGAACTATAGCGGTTACTCAACGCGCCGGGTCGATGTTACCTTCGGGATCGATTATGGCGACGATATCGATAAAGCGATTGGGATCATTCAATCCATCGTTGATGCCGATGACCGGATCATGCGCGACCCCGAACCGTTCGCGAAGGTCGTGAATTTGGGGGATAGCTCGGTCGATATCGCTACACGTAACTGGGTCCAGGCCTCTGACTATTGGGACGTGAAGTTTGATCTAACCAAAAACGTCAAAGAAGCCTTTGATAAGCAAGGCATTTCTATCCCTTATCCGCATCAAGTCGAAATCGTCAAAGAAGTCGCCTAGGCCGTGACCGACCCAGCGCTGGAAACAATTGGCGATACGGCGGCCCGAACCGGTAATCTGCCGAAGGCCAAACGGCACGTACTATTGCGCCTGCTTGGCATCAGCGTTTGGGGATGGGTGAAGCTCGCGCTTCTCTGCATTTTGGTAGGCTTTTTTGTCATGGCGAGCGAATTCGATCCGACCTCGCCGGATGTCAATGTGATGGGGGCAATCAGACGGTTCTTGCAGTCTGTCGGAAGTCTCGCTGGCTGGGCTGCTAGAAACTTTTGGAAGCCTGCGCTGGCTGGGGCGACGATCGTTTTGCCTATTTGGTTGGTTTGGCGATTGGTATCGCTGCCATTCCGGAAATAGGCTTACCCCTTAGAAACGGCTTTTCTCCGCGAGGTTTCGACATAGTCTCTCACCCAGAGAAAAACTCGGGAGAGATGATTATGGATATCAGTCAGCTTATGTATCGCGACGGCCTGATGAAAGGCGAGCGAATTCTGGTGACAGGTGGCGGCACGGGCCTTGGCAAGGAAATGGCCGAAGGGTTCCTGAAACTCGGCGCTGAAGTCCACATTTGTGGCCGCCGCGGCGGCGTTTGCGAGGAGACTGCTGAAGAGTTGATGAGTGCGCATGGCGGTAAAGTTGTCGCCCATGGCTGCGATATCCGTGTGGCTGAAGCCATCAATGACATGACCGATGAGATCTGGACCAATCACGGTGCGTTGTCTGGGCTCGTTAACAACGCTGCTGGTAACTTCATTTCCAGAACCGAAGATCTGTCCATTCGCGGTTTCGATGCGATCGCAAATATTGTCTTTCGCGGCACGTTTTATATGACCCATAATATCGGCAAGCGCTGGATCGATGAGGGCAAACGCGGAAACGTTATCTCGATCCTGACGACGTGGATCTGGAATGGAGGGCCATTTGTTGTGCCGTCTGCAATGTCGAAGTCGGCCGTCAACACGATGACTCAATCACTTGCTGTGGAATGGGGGCGGTATGGCCTGCGGTTCAACGCGATTGCGCCAGGGCCGTTCCCAACAGAAGGCATGACCAAGCGTCTCGCCCCGCAGGCAGAGAGCACTGAGGATATGAATCGTGATGGCACCAATCCGATGGGCCGGATCGGGAAGATGCATGAACTGGTCAATTTGGCGGTCTTTCTGATGGGCCCTGGCGCTGAGTATGTGAATGGCCAAACGATTGCGATTGATGGTGCCATGTATAACGCCACAGGCGGGAACTTCTCGCGTCTCGGTGAGTGGGGCGATTCAGAGTGGCAAGCCGCGCGCGACGCAATCGAAGCGACGAACGCTAAAGACAAAGCCAAACGCACCGTCTAAGACGCCGAACAAAAGTTTTGGAGGAATTGTATGTCTGATCGATTTGATTTGACGGGACGGGTTGCACTGGTCACAGGCGCATCGTCCGGGCTTGGCCGTCACTTCGCGAAAGTGCTCTCAGCTGCTGGCGCCAAAGTGGTACTGGCGGCGCGCCGAGTAGATAGGCTTGAAGCTTTGGCCTCTGAGATCGAGGCATCTGGCGGCGAGGCGCTTGCGGTCTCGATGGATGTGACCAAGGCAGACACGATCCAAGCAGGCCTCGATGCAACCATCGCGAAATTTGGCGGTCCGGCCGATATCATCGTCAATAATTCCGGACTCAGCCGCGAGGACTGGTTCACGGCCATGGACGAAGATGACTTCGATCTCGTCATGGACACCAATACGAAAGGTGTCTGGCTTGTGGCGCGCACGTTTGCGGGCGCCCTGACGAAGGCCGGAAAGCCTGGGAGCATGATCAACATTGCCTCCGTTGCAGGCAAACGGGTGGGCTACACAATGTCTGCCTATTGTGCGTCAAAGGCAGCGTGCGAGCACATGACGCGCGCCATGGCGGTTGAGATGGCGCGCTACAAGGTCCGCGTGAATGCGATAGCTCCTGGGTATTTCGAAACAGAGATCAATGACACATTCCTCAATTCCGATGAGGGTGAAAAGATGCGGAAACGCGTCCCTATGCGGCGCTTCGGCGAGCATGAAGAACTGTCTGGACCGCTTCTGTTACTGGCATCTGAGGCTGGCAGCTTCATGACGGGAGCTACGCTTGTCGTCGATGGCGGGCATATGTGGAGCTCGCTCTAGGCGCTCGTCGCATTTTCGCAGTGTTTTAAGACAGCATTAGCCGTTGCGGGGTATGGTCTTCGCTTCGATGGAGGACATGATGGCTGCGAAACGCAAAAGCGACTTGCACGAAACAGGCGATGCTAAAATGAAAGCCGCGGCGTTAAAGTACGCTGCGAAAGAGCCTCGCGTGAAACCGCTTGATGATCGCGAAACCGTGACGCCGGTACCGTCTCCGGCAAAGCAATTGCAGGATCAGCTTCAAGCTCACTATCAACCGCTCACAAAACAGATGCCTGTCATTTTGGTCTCATTGCTGGTGGCGTTTGCTTTTGTCGGCGGCTGGGTCGGGGCAAACGGTGTCGCGGCCTTCGTCTAAGATTGACATGGCCATTGGCATAAAAATCGCTAAGACGAGCCAAGATCTGCGGAGACTACTATGACAATTCGAAAAGCCGTTTTGCCCGTTGCGGGATTTGGAACACGCGTTCTGCCGGCGACAAAAGCGATCCCCAAAGAACTGTTGCCGGTTGTTGATAGACCCGCGCTTCAGTACGTTGTGGATGAGGCGATCGAAGCAGGTATCGAGCACATCGTATTCGTCACCGGACGCGGCAAAGGGGCGATCGAGGATTATTTCGATCTCTCTTTCGAGCTTGAAACCAATCTGCGCGGCAAAGCTAGCAAAGCAGATATTTTGGCGGAGGTTGAAAAGACCCGACTACCAGCTGGCGGTGCAAGTTTCACACGCCAGCAAGAGGCGCTTGGATTGGGACACGCAATTTGGTGTGCGCGTGATATTGTTGGCGACGAGCCATTTGCAATCCTATTACCGGATGTGATCGTGAAGGCCGACAAGTCTTGCCTTGCTCAAATGGTTGAGGCTTACGACAAAACCGGAGGCAATATCATCGCCGTTGATCCAGTCCCAGAAGAGCGTGTTTCATCCTATGGCGTGATCGCGCCAAAGGGCGAGCGCGATGGACGTTTGATCGAGATGAGCGCGATGGTTGAGAAGCCGCCGCGCGAAGAAGCTCCATCGAACCTAGCCATTACCGGGCGGTACATTCTGCAGCCCGAAATTTTTGGATTATTGTCCGACCAAGGCGCCGGCGCTGGTGGAGAGATTCAGCTCACCGACTCAATGGCAAGACTGATGGAAACTCAGCAATTCTTTGCCTACGAGTTTGACGGCGCGCCGTATGATTGCGGGTCCAAGCTTGGATATTTCAACGCCGTGCTCGCCCATGCGCTCGATCATCCAGAGATTGGTGCGGCGGCGCGGGATTTAGTTTCCAACGCCTGAGTTGACGCTGTTGGGGCATCCGTCTAGCGCGGAAGCATGAAAGTCAAACTGCCAACCTACTCGGATGTTGCGTCGGCGCAAAAGCGCATCCGCGATCATATCGACACGACCCCGGTTTTGCGATCTGACCGTTTGGATGAAATTGCGGGCGCATCCCTCTTAATTAAAGCAGAATGCCTTCAGCAAACGGGAAGTTTTAAACTTCGCGGTGCCACAAATCGCTTGCGTCAAATCCCTAAGAAGGATCGGGACAAAGGCGTCGTCGCTTTCTCATCCGGAAATCATGCGCAAGGTGTGGCGCGAGCCGCGCAGGTGTTAGAGATGCCTGCATTAATCGTGATGCCATCGGATGCCCCATCCGTGAAGATCGAGGGGGTTCAGGCTGACGGCGCCGAGGTGCGCCTTTATGATCGCGACACAGAGAACCGAGAGGAAATTGCAGCGCAGATCGCTGCAGAGAGGGGCGCGGCTTTGGTTCCAAGTTTCGACGATCCAATGATCATCGCGGGGCAGGGCACGCTGGGGCTAGAATTTGCGGCGCAGGCTAAAGCGATGGGCCGTAAACTGGATCATATCATCTGCTGCACAGGTGGCGGCGGGCTGATCTCGGGGATATGTTTGGCGCTTAGCAAAGCAAGTCCCGACACAAAAATATGGGCTGCCGAACCTGACGGGCATGACGATTGGACCCGGTCTCTTGCCTCTGGTCGTATCGAGACCAATGCGCCGGGTACACGATCTATATGCGATGCGATCCTCACGCCGCGGCCTGGTGATCTCACTTGGCCAATTGGGTCACAGTTCTTAGCGGGTGGGTGCGTCGTCACAGACCAGCATGCATTTGAAGCGATGCGTTTAGCGTTTCGCCAGTTGCGCATAGTGGTTGAGCCGGGCGGCTGTGTCGCGCTAGCGTCCGCGTTGTTCAGACTACCCGACACCTTACGCGGTCAGACAATTGGCGTTGTTCTTACGGGCGGCAATGTCGATGCAAAACTGTTCGCGAAAGTACTCAATCGAGAGATTTAAGCTTCTTTCATGAGGCGGGCTTTTTGTCTCTGCCAGTCGCGTTTTGCAGATGTTTCTCGTTTGTCGTGAGATTTCTTACCCGTTGCGACTCCGATCAAAAGCTTCGCGATGCCACGCTCATTGAAATAGAGCTTCAAAGGAACAATCGTCCGGCCAGAACGCTCGACCGATTGCGCTAGCCTGGTTCGCTCACGCTTCGAAACCAGCAGCTTTCTTTTTCGACGAGGTGCGTGGTTGAACCGGTTCGCGCCCTCATAGGTCGGAATGTCCGCATTAATAAGCCAAAGTTCGCCTTCTTCGACCGAAGCATAGCTCTCAGCGATGTTTGCCTTGCCGTTGCGCAAAGACTTCACTTCGCTGCCCGTCAGCATCAAGCCCGCCTCAAGCGTGTCCTCGACTGCGTAGTCGAAGCGCGCGCGGCGGTTTTCCGCGACCAATCCGTCAGAGCGGCCTTTGGTTTGAGACTTATTTGCCATGCGTCTAACTTAATCCTGCGCGTCTCATAGCCTCGTCGATCTGCGCTTTCGTTGCATCGTTTGGCGCTACGATTGGCAGGCGGACTTCATCCGAGCACAACCCCATTTTGGCGAGTACGTATTTCGCAGGCCCCGGCGATGGCGCCAGGAACATCGCTTTGTGGATATGGATCAGGCGCTGGTCTAGTTTGCGGGCCGTCTCAAAATCGCCCGCATCAAATGCGGCGTGCATCTGCGCGCACAAATCAGGCGCGACATTAGCTGTCACCGAAATACATCCGGTGCCGCCCATGACGCGATGACCGAGGCTTGAGGGGTCCTCGCCAGATAATTGAGTGAACTGTTCACCGACCGTTAGAGCCGCGTGCATGGACACCCGCCCTAGATCATTGCTGGCGTCCTTAATTCCCACGACATTCGGCAGGCTTGCAAGATTCGCGACGGTTTCAGGCAGCAAATCACAAGCCGTCCGAGATGGAACATTGTACAGCACAACTGGCAGCGAAACGGCGTCATTGATCGCGCGAAAGTGAGCTTCAAGGCCGGCTTGGTCGGGCTTATTGTAGTACGGGCAGATCACCAAAGCTGATTGAGCGCCAAATTGAGGGCGGCTCAACCGCGCTCGTGCCGTGTGGAACGACCGGAGAATCCGCGACT
>JBCBGJ010000012.1:0-16267 GCA_038526925.1 Pseudomonadota bacterium | reverse complement strand
ATGATCCAGCGACCATTGGGCAAGAATTCTGAGCGTGCGCGGAACCCCTCAAACGCCTTGATGACGTCTAATCCCGCTTGAGAAGTGCGCATGTTCAATGCCATCACCTGCTCCGGTTTGGGACAGAAATTCTGCCTGACCCAGGGGAGACTGCAAACTATGCGCCCTTCTCAAGCGGGATTGGATCTCATCAAAGCGTTTGAGGGGTTCCGCGCACGATCTGAATTACTACCCAACGGTCGATGGATGGTTGGGTACGGACACGTGCGCCGTGCGAAAAAGGGCGTCCGAGTCACCGAAACAGAAGCCGAAGCGATCCTGCGCGAGTATGATTTGCCGCCCGTGGAGCGCTTTGTCATGCGCTGCGTTTTGGCGCCCATGACCCAAAATGAATTTGATGCTTTGGTGTCGCTCGCTTTCAACATTGGACCGAAAGCGTTTTCCGGAAGTGATGTCGTCGCGGGTATGAATGCGGGAAACCGGCTCGAAGCTGCTGCAGCTTTTGACCTGTGGCGCCGCGCCAAAATCGGCGGACGTGTTCAAATTGTCGACGCTTTGGTTCGCCGCCGCGCCGCCGAGAAAGCGCTCTTTTTGAATGCTCCGGGTCGTTTGCCGATCGCATCGTCTCGTTTGTATCGCGCGATGCATGATGCGGATGCGTTACCGGCACCGCCACCACCGCGTGAGATCTTGGTCGAGCATCACAGCGCGCCCGAACTCGCCGTCCTTCCAGAGGTCGATGATGGTGACACGGTGCGCAGCGCGACCGAGGCGGCGGCTGAATCTGTGCGCCAGCAAATGGTGCGAATTCTAGGTGAGGATGAACCAGAAGTTCAAACCGAAACCGTGCTTGAAGATGATGGAACGACCGCCGAAGAGATCGCGGCAGCCGTCTCCGAACTTGCGGGCGAAACATCTCCTGCGAGTGTCACGAAATCTGTTTGGCCGACCCTGCCGGAGCTTCCGGAAGTCGCTGATGAGCCTGCACCGAGTAGGTCCGTGGACCGCGATATTGTTGATTTGGAACCTATTGAAGGTTCAGATGTTATCGACGACCTCGAAACCGTCGAGGTGTCTGTGGAGAGTATCGAGCGAGCGGTTGAACTGAACCAGACGATCGACGCCGAAGACCGGCGTGGAACTTTTCTGAACGCATTGCCGTTCGGTCTGCTCGCGTTAATCGGAGCGGCCCTGAGCGGATATGGATTAGCAAGCCAGTTTGGGATGATCCAATCTGGTCAAACGATTGAGTCTTCGATGGCTGTCTTTATGCCGCCATTTCTCATTTTGCTCGGCGTTCTTCTGTTCATTGTCATGGCGTACTACTTTATTCGCAGTCTCACATCTCGAGACTAGCGACGATTAAGACGTTGGCAGCTGGGGTTGATCCGGCTAAACTCGGCGCATGATTCCGAATAGATATCCCACACTTAACTTCGACCTTGGCGAAACCGCGGACATGATCCGCGATACCGTGCAAGGATTTGCCCAAAATGAGATTGCCCCATTTGCGGCTGAAATCGACCGGACCGACGTTTTCCCACGTCAGCTCTTACCGAAAATGGGCGAGCTTGGTTTGCTCGGTATCACAGTCGAAGAAGAGTGGGGTGGCACCGGGCTTGGCTATCTCGAGCATGTTGTTGCCATGGAAGAGATCTCTCGCGCCTCGGCCTCTGTCGGCCTGTCTTATGGCGCCCACTCCAACCTTTGCGTAAACCAACTTCGGCGTTGGGGCTCGGATGATCAGAAAACTCGGTATCTCGGCAAACTGGTCTCTGGTGAGCATTTGGGCTCGCTGGCCATGTCGGAGAGCAGCGCCGGGTCTGACGTTGTTGGTATGAAGCTGCGGGCCGAGAAAAAGGGCGATCACTATGTGCTAAACGGCACGAAGATGTGGATCACCAATGCGCCCGACGCGGATACGCTTATCGTTTACGCGAAAACTGAGCCTGAAAAGAAATCACGCGGCATCACAGCCTTCATCATTGAGCGGGGCATGAAGGGGTTTTCTGTTGCGCAGAAGCTCGACAAGCTCGGCATGCGCGGTTCCGAAACGGGCGAGCTAGTCTTCGAAGACTGCGAAGTGCCCGAAGAGAACATTATGGGGCCGCTCAATGGTGGCGTCGAAGTGCTGATGAGCGGGCTCGATTATGAACGCGCTGTCCTCTCCGCCGGCCCGACGGGCATTATGCAGGCGTGTATGGATGTCGTTGTGCCGTACGTTCATGATCGCAAACAGTTCGGGAAATCGATCGGCGAGTTCCAACTGGTCCAAGGCAAACTGGCGGATATGTATGTCCAGATGAACGCCGCCAAAGCCTATGTATACGCGGTGGCTAAAGCGTGTGACCGCGGCGAGACCACGCGCAAAGATGCGGCTGGCGCAATCCTCTACGCGGCTGAAACCGCAACCAAACTGGCGCTCGACGCGATCCAACTTTTGGGCGGAAACGGCTATATCAATGAGTATCCCACCGGACGCCTTCTCCGAGACGCCAAACTTTATGAGATTGGTGCGGGCACCAGCGAAATCCGCCGCTTCCTGATCGGACGCGAGTTATTTGGCGAGACCGCTTAAGACAGAGATAAACGCGTTGAAAAGTGCACTGCCTTCCCTTAGCAAAGGAGGGCGTCGCTAGGGGACATGACCTGCAAAGGGCCATGTCGGATGGGCTTTTCCTCCAGCATTTTTTTGTTTCTGTTTTTGCCGGTTTTTCTGGCAGCGTATTTGGTCGCGGGGCGATACAGGAACCTCGTCTTACTCGCTTTCAGTCTGCTCTTTTATTTTTTTGGCGAGGGCTATTTCGTCCTGGTGCTCTTAATCAGCATTGGCCTGAATTACCTTGTGGGTCTCGGCTTAGGTCGCTCCAGAAAAGGGCGACGTAGGTGGCTGCTCTTTGGCGTCTGCGGAAACCTCGCTCTGCTGGCATACTTTAAGTATAGCGAGTTTTTGGTCGTCGATGTCCTCCAATTCCCGCAGCCGACCTTCCCGACCGATTTGCATTTGCCGATTGGCATCTCGTTCTTCACGTTTCAGGGCCTGTCTTATCTGGTTGATGTCTATCGCGGTCACGCGAGCGCAGATCGCTCTATTCATCGCGTTGCAGCCTATATTTGCATGTTCCCGCAGCTGATTGCTGGACCCATCGTGCGGTATGCTTCGATTTCTGAGCAGCTGGTTCGGCGCACAGTCACGGCTCGCTGCGTCTATTTTGGACTATTGTTTTTTTCGATTGGTTTGGCTGAAAAAGTTGTTATCGCGGACACGCTCGCCGAGCTTGCGGATACGATTTATGCGGCGCCCCCCGACACGCTACACGCATCCGCGGCCTGGATCGGCGGCCTGGCTTACATGTTTCAGATTTTCTTCGATTTTTCTGGATACTCGGCCATGGCGATCGGTCTCGGATTACTGCTTGGGTTTGAGTTTCCCCGTAACTTCAATTTTCCATATATCGCTGGAAGCATAAGCGAATTTTGGCGTCGCTGGCACATGACCCTGTCCTTTTGGTTTCGTGACTATGTCTACATTCCGCTGGGTGGAAACCGCCTTGGCGCCTGGCGAACTTATCGGAATTTGATCCTAGTCTTCTTGCTGACAGGCTTGTGGCATGGGGCGGCGTGGAATTTCATCTTCTGGGGATGTTGGCACGGCCTGTTTATCTTAGTTGAGCGCATTGGGTTCTCAGAGATTTTGCGACAAACCCATGTGGGTGTGCGCCACGTGTACACGCTCGCGGTCGTTTACTTTGGCTGGATCCTGTTTCGTTCGCCGGATCTCGAACACGCCGCTGAATTGGCGCTACAGCACTTTTCCGTTTCACAGGAAGGTTTGTCGGCCTCGGCATTTGTCACTAACGAGCAGCTTTTGGTCCTGGGATTGGCGACGCTCTTTAGCACGCCGCTCATGCTCCGCCTGTCGCAGACCTTTATGGCAACCTGCGAATACGAAGCGTGGCGACAGACATTTCCCCCGCGCAAGCTTGTGACTGGCCTTTTAGTTTCGGGAATATTGTTCGGGCTTTCCGCCATCAAAATTCTCTCGGGCTCCTTTAGTCCGTTCATTTATTTCCGATTTTAGGGAGCTTTGGCATGCAATCTGAAACTGAAATTCAGCCCATTGCTGGCCTACTGATTCTTGTGCTCATCGTTTGCTTGCTTATCCCGACGGGGCGAATTCCGATGGGAGATGATGCTAATAGAGCCGTGTACCACCGAAGATCATTGGCGTCGTTTCCGAACCCGACTGAGCTGCGTGCGGAACCAGAGGTTTACTTTAGGGCGCTCCAAAAATGGTATGCGGACCGGGTCGGCTTCTCAATTCGATCGAGTTTGATCCGCCGCAGCGTTTCGTTTCATTTGTTCAAAGACAGCCCGGTTCCAAATGTCCAGATTGGAAAGACTGGTATGCTGTTTTTAACAGCCCATGGACCCGTATCCGACCGCCTTTCGATTGAGCATTCCTGCCCGGCGACGGATCGCTGGCCCTCCTTGTACGAGAAAACTCAGGCCGATTGGCGACGAATTCAAACACAATTTCGAGCGAAGGAACTGGATCCATACCTGCTTATTTTCCCGAGCAAGAAAGTGCTCTATCCAGATTATTTGCCACGCAGCGTTCCGATAGGCTTGCGAGAGCGATGCGAAAAGACTGCAGGACGAGACGCGCCAATTGCTCATCTGGCGCGCGCCTTTCCAAACCATGTCCTAGACGCTTATCCGGTTCTGTATCCGCATAAAGATAAGCCGCATTTTTACCCGCCGGAGAATTTTCATGCCGATGGCGAGGCTGCCGCGCGAGGCGTCGAGGCAATGATTTCTCTAGTGACGGCAGATGGTACCCCGTATGAAACGACGGAACACTTCTCGGTCAGAGAAAGCAAAAGCGATCTGAGCTATCTGCTCGGCTTTTCGCTTGCCAACCAAATACGGCAAATCGTTCGTTTTGATCCTGCAGAGCTTAATACGATCGCCGCTTATGAAGCGGCCGTTCAGAAAATACTTGGCGAGCCAGTATGGGCGAAGCGCTATCAAAACGAAGCGGCGCTTCGCGATAAGAAAGTCATGCTCATAACAAACTCATTCGGCATCCGCGCGGCGCCGTACTTTGCGCGTCATTTTAAGCATGTGGATGCCGTCTCAACCAATCGTTTGACCGAGCCAGAACAGCACGACGTATTCTTCCGGCAATTGGTGTTCGATGCTGGATATGACCATGTCGTGTTCATTCTCCACGATGAAAGTGTTTTCAAACGTCGATTGGGAAAATTCGTTTCCGGCTTAGAGTGAGTCTCTATCTGCCCGCGGTCACAGGTTACACCGCGCAGCAATTCTCTCTCAGATTGCTTTCTTTGAGCGCTTTCATCGCAGATTGATAACCTGCTTCAACCGCCTGGTCATAGGCTTTCCAGTCACGCAGTTCGATGTCTTGAAGCTCTGGCAGGATGAGCGTGTCAACAAGTTCGCGGCCGGAGGTTGGGTTTACGCTGATTGTTGCGGAACGCATGAGCAGTCCAGCAATTGGGGGTGGGCTCGAAAAGCCATGCTTCGCGACCCAACCCAAGAAGCCGGGGGCATGGACAAACTCGCTGGCGTCTAAGCCCTGCGGCACGCGTGAAACGTCGCATCCCACAACAAAGCCGCGTTGGAGCTCACGCATGACGTCGGTCGGGAAGTTGTTCAATAGGCCACCATCGACCAGAACTTCGCCATCGTCGATCACCGGCGGCAGGATACCGGGTAGCGAAATCGTGGCGCGAAGGGCGCGTCGCAAGACGCCCTGTCTGTGAATGCGGTAGGCGCCATCTGTTAGATTTGTCGAGACAGCGAAGAAGGGCATTTCGAGGTCGCCAATCTCTGCATCACCAAAGTGTTCCTTCAGTCGATTATCGACGCGGCGGCCCTTGACCATTCCGACAACTGGAATGGTCCAATCGCCTAACGGATTTGAGTCGACGAACGCCTTACGGATGCGTCGGTCGATTTCGGCATCGTCCCAGCCCATCGCAACGCAGCCAGCGACAACAGCTCCCATAGATGCGCCGCCCGCAAAGTCGATGGGTATGCCGAGTTCTCGCATCGCTTTTACAACGCCAATATGGGCATACGCGCGTGCACCACCGCCTGAGAAGACAACGCCGACGCTGCGGCCGGCAATTGTCCGAGCCAGGCGATCGCAATGAACGCCATCAATCTGATGCCAGTGGAACACCCGCGCCGCGCCCGCAGCTCGCAGCCAATCCGCGGGGCGGCAGGCTTTTCGCTTAGAGCCATGATGCAACAAGAGCACATCGACCAGCTTGAGTGATTGCGCCGGTGAGTTCTCCTCCGGGAAGAGCGGATAAGAGGGTTTGGCGTCGGCGCGCGCCACGACCCAAATTCGATCGGCTTGGCGCATAGAGAGGCGATACCAGGCATTGTCTCCCATCGTGGAGATCAGGATCACGATATCATTTTCGGCTTCGAGCGTGTCAAAAAAGGCTGACGGTTTGTTGTCGCCCTCAATCTCATGCACCACACGCGATTTTACGCCGAGGCGTTTCAATGAGTTTTGAAGCGCTTCGGCGCGCAGATCTAAGTCAATCGATGGCGACGTGGCGACCAGGGCGAAGACCTTTGGAGCGGTTCTGCGATTGCGCTGGTTACCCTCGCGCAGCCGGGAGAGGATCAACCGGATGATGGCGGTCAGGATTTCCGGCTCGGCTTCGCTTAGCCGTTGGAATCCCTTTCTGGAAATCTCAAGCACTTCACTATCGCGAAGGGCGTAGACGGACGATGTATGCGGGACATTATCAGGGGCACCGTCGCCATTGATATCCACGCCGCCCTGAAACATCGCCATCTCACCGACGGGTTCGCCGGCTCGGATATGCCCCATAAATTCGCTACGTCCGTCGCGCATCGCTTTAAAGGCGCCAAAAGACCCGGACAGAACGAAGAAGATGGATTCCGACATCTCGCCGGCGCGAAATAGAGGCCACCCAGCGGGCACCGAAAACCAGCGCGCTTCTTTGCCAGCCGCACGCAGGGCCCGTTTAGGCACATCTTCCAGAAATTTGATTGAAGCAAGGGCCGGGACGACGTCCAAACTCATGCCACCAAACACACCCATTTTTCAGGTCTCCGCTACGCGTCTTACGCTTCTGCCAATATGGGGCAATTTAGTGAAGGATTTGATGACATTACGTCACAAGCTCGGGATGACAGGTTTGGCGAGCGGGTTTAAGGCTCTTCGGTATTATGTGCGGGAGGTGCTTTGATGCCGGTCTTGAAGTCTAAATTGGATGTCGCAAGTGCTGCTTATTCCGCCAATCGACGGGCCATGGAGGGCTTGGTCGATGAGTTGCGGGAAAAAACGGCAGAGGCGTCTCTAGGCGGATCTGAACGGTCGCGTGAACGCCATGTGTCTCGGGGCAAATTGCTGCCGCGTGACCGCGTTGAGAAGCTGCTCGATCCAGCAACACCATTTCTAGAGATCGGAGCGCTTGCGGCGTACGATATGTATGATGATGAAGCCCCAGGGGCGGGTATCATCACTGGCATAGGCCGCGTTGAAGGCCGCGAGTGCATGATCATTTGCAATGATGCGACCGTCAAAGGCGGGACCTACTATCCGATCACGGTGAAAAAGCATTTGAGGGCGCAAGAAATCGCGCTCGAAAATCATTTGCCTTGCATCTATTTGGTCGATAGCGGCGGCGCAAACCTGCCTCATCAATCAGAGATATTTCCAGATCGCGAGCATTTCGGTCGGATCTTCTACAATCAAGCGAACATGAGCGCGAAAGGCATCCCGCAAATTGCAGCTGTCATGGGCTCGTGTACGGCAGGCGGGGCCTATGTTCCAGCGATGTCGGATGAGACGATCATTGTCCGCAAACAGGGCACGATTTTCCTCGGCGGTCCGCCGCTGGTGAAAGCTGCAACTGGCGAAGAGATTTCAGCCGAAGACCTGGGCGGCGCAGATGTGCATGCGCGGCAATCCGGTGTGGCAGACCACTATGCGGCGAGCGATGATCATGCGCTGGCAATCGTTCGGTCGATTGTCAGAACGCTGCATATGCCAAAGCCTGATCCGGTTGGCCTGACTGATCCGGCTGAACCGCTTTATGACATTGCAGAGCTTCATGGTCTGGTGCCTCAGGATCTTCGCGAACCCTATGACGCGCGAGAGATCATTGCGCGCTTGGTCGATGGCTCAGAGTTTCATGAATTCAAGAAACTCTATGGCGAAACGTTGGTTTGCGGCTTTGCTAAGCTTTATGGCATGCCGATCGCGATCCTCGCCAATAATGGGATCTTATTTTCCGAAAGCGCGCAGAAAGCGGCGCATTTCATTGAACTCGCGGACCAACGGCGGATTCCACTTCTCTTCCTGCAGAACATTACCGGGTTCATGGTCGGTTCGAAATATGAGGCCGGCGGCATTGCCAAAGACGGCGCCAAGATGGTGACAGCCGTTGCCACAGCATCAGTGCCGAAGCTGACGCTTGTGACAGGTGGGTCATTCGGGGCGGGTAATTACGGCATGTGCGGGCGCGCCTACAGCCCTCGATTTATGTTCATGTGGCCGAACGCACGGATTTCGGTCATGGGTGGAGAACAAGCAGCCTCCGTGCTTGCTACCGTGAAGCGTGACGGCATGGAGCGCCGGGGCGAGGACTGGCCGCAAGCAGATGAAGAAGCCTTCAAGACCCCGATCCGAGACCTTTATGAGGCTGAAGGCTCTCCGTACTTCTCTACAGCGCGTCTCTGGGATGATGGGATTATTGATCCTGCGGATACGCGGCGCGTGCTCGGATTGGCGCTCTCTGCGACCCTGAATGCACCGCTCAAGGAGCGCGGTTTTGGCGTCTTCCGGATGTAAAACCGTCCTTTGATTGAGACTCTCAGATTACAATTGAGAAACGCCGGAGCGCATGCAGAGGGTCATTGCGCTCGTCGAGGCGCAATGACGGCGACGCGTTCAGTGCCCTGTCTGATTTGTCGTGAACTGAGCGTTATTCAGGTGTCTGAAAGGTCACGAGCCAAATGATCTCGGATCGGATTGTCTGCGCCTGCCACAACGAGTGGTAAGCAATCAAGGAGGTCTCGAATGACCCGTATCGCTATTCTCGGAATGTTTGCTCTTTGCGCCTTTGGCGCTCATGCCGGAGAGGATGTTCAGTTTTCAACCGTCGACTCGGATGGAGATGGCGTGATTTCTGAACGCGAATTTGTCTCTTGGAAAACCTCTCTGGGAGAAGCCTCACCTGCGGACGCGCTTGTTCAATTCATTGAAATCGATGTTGATTCAAGCGGCGGCATTACCGAAGCCGAAATGGAAGCGGCAAAAGCTGTTTCCGAAGAAAAAATGGAAAGCCTGAACGACGGGATGTAGCGCCGAACGGCCCGTGATGGTTGACGATTAGCTCGAGAACTTGGGATTGAAAAGAGAAATTACAAAACTGTAACTACAAGTGTAACATGACTTGTTGTTACGATTGTAACGCGTCGACTCCAACGGCGTTCACTCTATCGGTTCCAGGGAGGGACTATTATGAAACTCAAACGAGCAACAATCGTTGCGGGCCTTTTTGCAGCAAGTGCGTTTGCTGTTGCCCATGCCGGCTCACCCGCAGACTATTTCAAGAAAATTGATGCGGATGCGAGCGGTACGATCACTCAGGCTGAGTACGTCGCCTATAAAACGGCGGACGGAAAATACACTGCGGACAAAGCGGGTGCAAAATTCGCGAAACTCGCAGGCGATGATGGTGAGCTCTCCCTCGCCGAATTCGAAGGGGCGATGAAAAAAGCCAAGTCAAAAGACGGCAAAAAAAAGCAAGAACGCTCTAGTTAAGCTCAACTTGTAAAATCGTTCCCAGAAGCGCCCATTCAACCCGATGGGCGCTTCTTTTATGCGCTTGTTTCGAGGTGAAACTCGGCATAATCATGAGACATGGGGACAGTGTCTAATCGCTTCGACCTGGTTCGCTTACTGTTTGCGAGTTGGGTGTTTGTCTATCACGCAATCGTCTTGTCCTCTGCACAGCCTGGGGGCGCGATCGAAGGCGGATTCGCGGTTATGGCCGAACTGTCTATCCAAGGCTTTTTTATTGTCTCTGGGGCGCTGGTTTTTGGGTCTTACGAAAGATCCCGAAACCTGGCGGACTATTCGGAGAAACGTGTCCGAAGACTTTATCCTGCCTATGCGGTGGTGATCTTGGTGCCTGCCATGACGGCATTCGTTTTCGCGCTCCAATCCGGAGACAGTTTCTCAGACGTTTCGAGATACATTGGCGCCAATCTAATCTTCTTAAACTTCCTAGAACCGAACCTCCCGGGCCTGTTTGAGGGTCAACGCTTTACCGAAATCAATGGCGCTCTTTGGACGCTCAAAATTGAGGTCATGTTCTATTTGGTCTTACCGATTATTGCTTGGGCATTGGCCCGGCTCGGAAAATATTGGTGGCTAGGCATAGCGGCTCTGATCCTTATGGCTTTCGCATGGGTTGAATGGATGATGACGCTCGAGACCGCGCTTGCCCCGATGTTGGCGCGGCAGTTGCCAGGTCAGATGATGTATTTCGCGGCCGGGATCGCACTTTGGAAAATCTGGCCGATTGCGCGGGCACAAGCCGTTTGGTTTGGTCTGATCGGTGGCGCCGCGCTGGCGCTTTCCCTTTCGATTCCCGGCTTAGAAGCTTTGCGGGTCCTCGGTCTCGCTGGTTTGGTCGCGGGTCTCGCGTTCGGTCCTGGCCCGGCCCTCAACGTCGCCGCGTACGGAGACGTTAGTTATGGGGTCTACATTGTTCATTTCCCCATCGTGCAGATGCTTGTGTCTGTTGGAGCATTTACAGCGCTCGGGATCGTCGGCGGCCTCGTCCTGTCGGCGATCCTAGTCATCCTGACGAGCTATGCCCTATGGTGGTGGGTTGAAAAACCGGCGCTGCGCCGCGATAGCCACTATAAAATCGTCTCGACACGAAAGGCCCTCTCATGAGCGAGTATGAAACCATCACATTAGATGCGACGCGCGGCGGCATTGCGATCCTGACGCTAAACCGACCCGACAAGCATAATGCGTTCAACAGTCAGGTCATCGCGGAGTTGACGGACGCGCTCGAGACCCTCGAAGAGCAAGACACGTTGCGAATGGTCATCCTGCGCGGCGCTGGCAAAAGCTTCTCAGCAGGCGCAGATCTAGAGTGGATGAAAGCCGCACAATCGTGGACCCGCGAGGAAAATGAGCAAGACGCTGTCGCGCTGGCGGAAATGCTGCGTAAGCTTGCCGAGCTGCCACAAATGACCCTGGCGCTTGTTCAAGGCGCGGCCATGGGCGGCGGGGCAGGTTTGGTCGCCGCCTGTGATGTCGCTGTCGCTGTTCGCAGCGCCAAGTTTAAGTTTTCAGAAGTCCGCCTTGGGCTCACGCCTGCAACCATTTCACCCTTTGTGATCAGCGCCATCGGCCCGCGCTGGGCGAAAGCCTTATTCGTCACCGCCGAAGGCTTTGACGCAAATTATGCGGAAAAGATTGGCCTCGTGCAGTATGTGGTCGACGATCTTGAAGGCCTTGCTGAGATGGAAGAGCATATTGCCGGGCTCGCGATGGGCGCGGCACCGGAAGCCATCCGAGATGCCAAAAACTTGGTGCTCGATTTTACCGGTGAGCCATTTAGCACTGCGCTCAGCAAAGAGACTGCAAAACGCATTGCCGCGCGCCGCGTCAGCGACGAAGGCAAAGAGGGGCTGGCGGCGTTTCTGGAAAAACGAAAGCCTGATTGGGCGAGCTGAACAGCACTGCGCCTGTCAAATCCGCCAGTTTTTTGCCGCGCCAAGTTTCGAGACAGTTTGTTCGCAAGAGACCAGTATGAGGTTTCGCACTGTGAGGGGTGTGGATAATTAGGAGGTTAGTTTGCCCCAATCCTCGACGCTTGGAATTCTGTCTCTGGCCGCTTTGTCGTTCGGAACGAGCCTCTTCGTACATGCGCAAGAGTCAGCTGACACCGTGGAAATCCCGATTGAAGTGGATGACACGACGATCACAAGCGGCAAGACCTGCTATGTCAGCAAAGTGAGATTCACCAATGAGGGCGGGTATGCCCTCGACCACTTTAGGGTCAATGACTTCCAGCTTCCAACTAAAATTCTCTCGCAAGGGCAGTCCAGAACCTGGAAACTAGAAAAGACGGATCTCGAGAAAGGCGACGGGTTCTACCTTCGGTACCGCATATCTCAGGGCGACAAGCTCAAGGGCAAAAATTGTAAGAAGGATGGTACGACCCTAGTGTATCACCCCGATGGAAACACTTGGAGCCATTGGTCCAAAGGCACAACAAAGTTCAACAATCGCTGCCGCTATCGCTCTAGCAATAAGTGCATCACGTCGGTCGACTAAGCTTGAGGCGGGGAGATGGGCTGTGTTTGGCCCCCCCGCTGCGACTGTCAAATTTGCCAGTTTGAACCCAAGCCGAATTTCGAGGCAGTCTGCTTAAAGGAGATCGACAAAAGGTCTCGCACTGTGAGGGGTGTTGATCTTTAGGAGGCTGCAATGCCCCAATCCAGGACGCTTCGAATTTTGTCTCTCGCTGCATTGGCGATCGGGACGAGCCTCTTCGCACACGCGCAAGAGTCGGCCGAAACCGAGGAAATCCCGATTGAAGTGGATGACACGACGATTACAGGCGGCAAGACCTGCTATGTCAGCAAGGTGAGATTCACCAATGAAGGTAGCTATGACCTCTTCTTATTTTCGGTCAACGGTTCCGACCTCCCTGCGGAGAACCTCTTGCCGGGGCAGTCTAGAACCTGGCAGCTCAAGAAAACGGATCTTGAAGATGGCGACGCATTCTACCTTCGGTACCGCATTGATCAGGGCAATAAGCTCAAGAGTAAGAACTGTAAAAAGGACGGCACGACTTTGATTTATCATCCCGATGGCAACACTTGGAGCCATTGGTCCAAAGGCACCACAAAGTTCAACAATCGCTGCCGCTATCGCTCTAGCAATAAATGTATCACGTCAGTCGATTAAGCGTGCGCCGCGAAAAATATGCAGATGCTGGCTTCACCGTTACGCCTGTCAAATTAGCCAGTTTAAAGTGGCGCTAAGTTTCGGGACAGTTTGCTTGCAAGAGACCCGCCAGAGGTTTTTCACAATGAGGGATACTGATTTTTAGGAGGCTGCATTGGCCCATAGCTCCGCCGTTCGCATTATAACTCTCGCTGCACTAGCAATCGGGACCAGCCTATTCGCGCAGGCCCAGGATTCAATTATCCACGAAGACTTACCGGTTGAAGCAGACGACACAGCGATTACCGGCGGGAAGACCTGTTATGTAAGCAAGGTGAGATTTGAAAACAAAGGCGCCTACGCACTCTATTGGTTCGCGGTAGACGACTACGTACTCTCGAAAAACATGCTCTCACAGGGGCAATCGCACACCTGGCAACTCGATAAGACGGGGCTTGAGGAGGGCGAGACTTTTTGGCTTCGATACGAGATTGATCAAGGCTTCGGGTTTAAGAAAAAGAACTGCAAGAAAGATGGTACGACCCTGAAGTATCACCCCGATGGCAATACTTGGAACCATTGGTCGAAAGGCACAACTAAGACCAATAATCGCTGCCGCTATCGCAACAGCAATAAATGTATCACGTCGGTCGACTGATCACTCGATTTTAAAGGGACGTTACGCTTGGCTTATCCGCCGCCGCCCAAAGCGCCGACGGGTATGCCAAGCCCTTTTAAGAAGCTTAAGGCCGCGTCCACGGGATTGATGCCGGTCATGCCCTCAATCTGGTTCTGGAAGACGAAAATGACAACGCCAAGCATGACGGCGTAGATCAGAAACTGCATCAGCGATTTTAGCAAAAAAGCTCCGGCGCTGCCTGTAACCAAGCCGACGCCGCCGAGGATAAGCGCGCCAGCTACTGGCGTGAGGTCGCTCACGTTTGAGGCTTGTGAGTATCCGATGTATCCACCTACACCTGCGCCAACTATTCCGGCAAGGCTACTGAGCCGAACGCCTGATGCATATGCCATTTGATTTCCCCTTACGCTTTTCGCTGCATTAGCTTAGGCGGTAAGAAGAGGTCTGGGCAAGGCAAAATGACCGGACGAGTGAGAACGGAAACCGAGGGCGGGCGAAAATGATTTCATCCCTTCTGATTGCGAACCGCGGCGAGATTGCTTGCCGGATCATGAGGACCTGCGATGCGTTAGGGATCCGCACCGTCGCGGTATATTCCGACGCGGATGTTCGCGCCAAACATGTTAGCGAAGCCGACGAGGCCATTTGGATTGGCGCGTCACCTGCACCAGAGAGTTATCTCGATATTGACCGTATCGTTGAGGCAGCTCGCGTCGCAGAAGTAGACGCGATTCATCCTGGCTATGGATTTTTGTCTGAGAATGCGAGCTTTGCAGACGCAGTTACCGAAGCCGGTTTGATTTGGGTTGGACCGAAGTCTGATACGATTGAGTCTATGGGCCTGAAAGACCGAGCGAAGGCCATTGCAGAAGAGGCGGGTGTGCCCGTTCTGCCTGGTTATCGAGGTGATAAGCAGGACGCGAAGACCCTCGGCAAAGAGGCTGAGCGCATTGGCTATCCTCTGCTCATCAAAGCTGTCGCAGGCGGAGGCGGGCGCGGTATCCGTCTCGTATCTGAGGCGGGCGAACTGGCAGATGAGCTGGAAAGCGCCGTGCGAGAAGCCGAAGCAGCTTTCGGCGATGGCCGCGTCATGTTGGAAAAGCTGGTAGAGCAACCGCGCCATATCGAGGTTCAGGTATTCGGCGATAGCCACGGCAATGCGGTGCACCTCTTCGAACGTGATTGCTCGCTACAACGCCGCCGCCAAAAAGTGATCGAGGAGGCCCCTGCGCCAGGAATGCCTGCTGACGTTCGCAAGGCGATGTGCGACGCTTCCGTAAAACTCGCCAAGGCGGTTGGGTATGAAGGCGCTGGCACGGTAGAATTCATTGTCGATGGCGCGAAGCCACTTGCTCTGGACACGTTCTGGTTCCTTGAAATGAATACCCGGCTACAGGTCGAGCATCCGGTCACCGAAATGGTGACGGGCACGGACCTCGTTGAATGGCAATTGCGAGTAGCGAGCGGCGAAAAGTTGCCAGCCAAGCAGAAGGATATCCAACTCAGCGGACACGCGATCGAGGCGCGGATCTGTGCTGAAGATCCAGCTGACGGGTTTCGGCCGGGCGCAGGCTTGATCGAAGAGTTCGGCATGCTCGCCGATACAGAGGCCGACTGGATCCGCTGGGAAGCTGGCTTTGAAAGCGGCGACCGTGTTCCTGCGGTCTACGATTCCATGATCGCAAAACTCGTTATTTTCGGCGAAGATCGCGACGAGGCAAGTGATCGGTTGATCGATACGCTGGCGCACTTGCAGCTCGTGGGCGTTCCCGGAAACATTGGATTCTTGCGTCGCTGCGCCATGGCGGATGCGTTCATTGAGGGCGTACATCACGTCAATTGGATCGCGGAACAGGGCGATCACCTAACTCATGCCCCAGATGCGCATCAGCATGCCTCTGTCATGGCGGTGTGCGATGTACTCTTGGGTGAGTCGGGCGACACACCTTGGACCGTGCGAGATGGCTGGCGCATGAATTCAGCGCCCGTATCGAAGACTGCGGTCTCTGTCGGTGAAGATGCCGATTGGTTTGATCCGGCAGATCATGAGGTTGCTGACGATATCTCGATGCCTTTGGTAACCGATCTGTCTGAGCGGCGGTTTGCTGTTACGACCGGCGGGGATAGCGTGCTGGTTGAGGTCCCCGACTTTGAGGCCGAAGCCGAGGCGCTCGCTGGCGGGGATGCGGTGAAGGCCCCGATGCCGGGCAAGGTCATTGCGGTGAATGTCTCCGCTGGCGACACTGTGGCGAAGGGGCAAACTGTAGCGGTGATGGAAGCCATGAAAATGGAACACTCATTGACGGCCCCGCGCGACGGCGTTGTGGAATCGGTTGATGCAGAGCTCGGTGCACAGGTGCCTGAAGGCCAGGTCTTGGTCGCGCTTGAAGAGGCTTAAGGCGCCCATAAAGGCGTTCAGACTCATCAGAAAATCTCGAGTAAATCGTTTTAAAATAGAGGCTTAGGTGCAAGCTTACGTATCAGGTCCGACATGGTCTTGGCTGCTCTAATTTCACAGCATGGACAGTTCGGAGCGTGCGGCAGCGCTGACTTGGGAAGATTGGCGCGACCTGCGCTATCAGACTGATACAGAGTTTACCCGCGCCGAACTGCTCACCCTTCGACAGTATCCC
>JBCBGJ010000011.1:0-16459 GCA_038526925.1 Pseudomonadota bacterium | reverse complement strand
GAGAAGCGCGCGTTAAAGAAGTTTTGGCGGAGGGCCGCCGAAACGGAAAAGCGGCTCATCGTATTGTTGAACAAGACATTGAATCCCTGCTCGATCAGCCGCTGGATGAGGTTCGCGACAGACTGAACATTAAGAAGCCGGTTTTGTATCGCCAGGCGCTCGAAGTGTTTAAACAATTCGAGCAGGATCCACAGTTGGTCGCTGCATGATCTATCTTGTTCGACACGGCGAAGCCGCAGCGAGCTGGGGCAGCCACCCAGATCCCGGCCTTTCGGAGACGGGTAAAGCACAATCAGAAACGGCCGCGAAGGCCCTGATGAGAGAGCAAATCACACAAGCTATCACGAGCCCGATGGCTCGCTGCCAAGAGACAGCCTCGTCCTTCGCAAAGGCCTCAGGATTGACGCTTGCGGTTGAGCCAGCCGTTACCGAAATCCCGACACCTCCAGATGTCACGGATCGGGTCCCTTGGCTGCGTGCTCTCATGTCAGGTCAATGGAATGATGCGCCGAACCTTGTGCAGGACTGGCGCGGCAAACTCATCGACACGTTGACGATGCTGCCCGACGAGACAGTTGTCTTTACGCATTTCGTGGCGGTGAATGCAGTCGTCGGCTCGATCGAAGGAACTGACAATGTCACTGTGTTTCGTCCGAATTACTGCAGTATTACAAAGCTAGATAACACCACTGGTGCCTTGCGTTTAATTGAACGCGGGCAGAGCCTGGAAACAAAAGTACTCTAGGAAAATGGTGGGCGGTAACGGGCTCGAACCGCTGACCCTCTCGGTGTAAACGAGATGCTCTACCAACTGAGCTAACCGCCCTTCCGGGACGCTTCCTTTGCCTCGTCTGGCGAAGAAAAGCAAGACGGCCCCTGTCAGAAAAAACAGGGGCCGCTGAAGTTTTATACTTTGCGATTAATGACGGACAGATGCGCCGCCATCATTTGACGACGACCGACCGGCGAGCGTTGCCGCAAGGGCTTCCTCGTCTGCTTCAGACCACTCAATCGGCGCCAACGGACGCACAAGAGCGCGCTCCAACACTTCATTGATGTCCGACACCGGAATGATGCTCAGGCTGTTCTTCACATTCTCAGGGATGTCAGCCAGGTCCTTTTTGTTCTCCTCAGGGATAAGCACCGTTTTGATGCCACCACGAAGCGCCGCGAGGAGCTTCTCTTTGAGGCCACCGATCGGCAAGACCCGACCGCGAAGAGAAATCTCGCCGGTCATCGCGATGTCGCGATGAACCGGGTTGCCGGTCAGAAGCGATACCATCGCTGTCGTCATCGCGATACCAGCGCTTGGACCGTCTTTCGGCGTGGCGCCATCCGGCACGTGGACGTGAATGTCCGTCGTGTTGAAGGCACTTGGCTTGATGCCTAGCAAAACCGCTCGTGATCGAACGAGAGACTGCGCCGCCGAAATCGACTCTTTCATAACATCGCGCAGGTTGCCGGTAACCTTGGTGTTGCCACGACCTGGCATAGAAACCGCTTCGATGGTGAGCAGATCACCGCCGACTTCAGTCCATGCGAGGCCTGTCACGGCACCAACTTGGTCTTCTTCATCTGCGAGGCCGAAACGGTACTTACGGACGCCAGAATAGTCTGCAAGGTTCTCAGGAGTGACCGTCACTTGGGTGACGCTTTCGTTCCCGAGCTCACGCACGCCTTTGCGAGCGAGTTTTGCAAGCTCGCGCTCAAGAGATCGCACACCTGCTTCACGCGTATAATAGCGCAGTAAATCACGAATAGAGTCAGATTGAACAACCCACTCAGCTTCTTCAAGACCGTGGTCTGCACGAATCTTCGGAAGCAAGTGACGCTCAGCGATTTCCAGCTTCTCATCCTCGGTATATCCAGCGATCCGAATGATCTCCATCCGATCGAGAAGCGGCTGAGGCATATTCAAGCTGTTCGCCGTTGTTACAAACATGACATCTGAAAGATCGTAGTCGACTTCCAAATAATGGTCGTTGAACGTCGAGTTCTGCGCAGGATCCAACACTTCTAAAAGCGCGGCAGATGGATCGCCGCGATGGTCCATGCCCATTTTGTCGATTTCATCCAGCAAGAAGAGCGGGTTGCCCGTCTTCGCCTTTTTAAGGCTCTGAATGATCCGGCCCGGCATAGACCCAATATAGGTCCGGCGGTGACCACGGATCTCGCTTTCGTCACGAACGCCGCCAAGCGACACGCGCACGAAATCACGTCCGGTCGCCTCAGCGATGGACTTCCCGAGAGAGGTCTTACCGACCCCTGGAGGACCAACGAGACACAAGATCGGGCCACGTAGTTTGTTGGTACGCTTCTGAACCGCGAGATATTCGAGGATCCGCTCTTTGACCTTCTCTAGACCGTAATGGTCATCATTGAGCTGGCTTTCAGCCGCCTCAAGATCGGTTGAGATGTCTTTGCGCTCGTCCCATGGCAGAGCTAGCAGCCAGTCGAGATAGTTACGGACAACTGTGGATTCCGCCGACATCGGGCTCATCTGGCGGAGTTTTTTGACTTCCTGCTCAGCCTTCGTGCGCGCCTCTTCAGACAGACCGGTTTCTTTGATCTTGTCTTCAAGCTCGCCAACTTCGTCACGCTCGCCCTCACCTTGATCACCGAGCTCACGTTGAATGGCTTTCATTTGCTCATTCAGGTAATACTCGCGCTGGGACTTCTCCATCTGACGCTTCACGCGGTTTTTGATCTTCCGCTCCATCTGCATCATGCCCATCTCGCCTTCCATCAGCGAGAGAACCTTTTCCAGACGGTCTTTGACGTCAGAGAGCTCTAGCAAGCCCTGCTTTTCTGACAGCTTAACCTGAAGCTGTGATGCAACCGCGTCTGCCAGCTTACCCGGCTCGACAATGTCTGAGATCGTAGAGACGGACTCCGGTGGGATCTTACGGTTGAGTTTCGCATAACTTTCAAACTGCTCGGTCACCGCGCGCATCAAAGCTTCGAGCTCGCTGGTGCTGGCATCAACAGGCTCAATGACGCCTACTTCAGCAACATAATAATCACCGCGATCTTCCAAACTATTCAGTCGGGCGCGGCTGCCGCCTTCCACAAGGACCTTCACTGTCCCGTCAGGCAGTTTTAGCAATTGAAGAATCGTCGCTGTTGTCCCGACAGCGTGCAAATCGTCAGCGCTTGGATCGTCGGTGGAAGGATCCTTCTGCGCGACGAGCATAATTTCATTTTGGCCTTCATCTACCATTTCGAGGGCTCGCACAGACTTGTCACGGCCCACAAAAAGCGGCGCCACCATGTCTGGGAACACAACAATATCTCGCAGCGGAAGAACTGGGAGGGTTTTCGTCGTCATAATTGACTCCTTTGCTTCAGGTCCCGCTCAGCGGCGACCATCACCTTCACCCCGTTGTCGGGTGATTCTGGCGTCTATCTTATTTGATAACCGAGGCCACGCACTTCAACCACTAAATTGCGGTGGAAATCTGCGAATTTAATACTAAGGCCGCGACGCGCTTAGGACGCTTCGTTCGGTTGAACCTGCTTGGCGTGCACATAAAGCGGTTTGGCATTGCCATCGACCACTTCCGCATTGATGACCACTTCATCAACACCGCGCAGACCAGGAAGCTCGAACATCGTATCCAAAAGGATGGATTCCATAATGGACCGAAGACCACGTGCACCGGTTTTCCGAATAATCGCCTTCTTCGCCACGGCCGTCATCGCATCTGGTGTGAAGGTAAGGTTCACATCCTCCATCTCGAACAGTTTTTGGTACTGTTTGACGAGCGCATTCTTTGGCTCGGTCAGGATGGTGACCAGGGCGTCTTCGTCCAGGTCTTCTAGCGTTGCCAGAACCGGCAAACGACCGATGAATTCCGGGATCAGTCCATACCTCTGAAGATCCTCAGGCTCGACCGTCCGGAGAATTTCTCCAACGCGGCGCGCTTCTGGATCTTGCACATCGGCGCCAAAGCCAATCGAAGTCGACTCGCCGCGGGATGAAATGATCTTATCGAGGCCCGCAAATGCTCCGCCGCAGATGAATAGGATATTCGTCGTATCGACCTGCAGGAATTCTTGTTGAGGATGCTTACGTCCGCCCTGTGGAGGAACAGCTGCAACTGTGCCTTCCATTAGCTTCAAGAGCGCTTGCTGCACACCTTCACCTGATACATCGCGTGTGATCGATGGGTTGTCTGATTTACGAGAAATCTTGTCGATCTCGTCGATATAGACGATGCCGCGCTGCGCGCGTTCAACGTTATAGTCAGAGGCTTGGAGAAGCTTCAGGACGATGTTCTCGACATCTTCGCCGACATAGCCCGCTTCAGTGAGCGTTGTCGCATCCGCCATTGTGAACGGAACATCCAACACGCGCGCCAGTGTTTGCGCGAGCAGCGTCTTACCGCAACCGGTTGGCCCGATCAGCATAATGTTGGACTTTGCGAGCTCTACGCCATCCCCGCCGCCAGGATTGGCCAGACGCTTATAGTGGTTGTGAACCGCAACAGAGAGGATGCGTTTCGCGTAAGCCTGCCCGATGACATAATCATCAAGAACGTCGCAGATTTCCTGCGGCGTCGGAACGCCTTCTTTCGCCTTAAATCCTGAGGCTTTGTTTTCCTCTCGGATGATGTCCATACACAGCTCAACGCATTCATCACAGATGAAGACCGTTGGGCCCGCGATTAGCTTTTTCACTTCGTGCTGGCTCTTCCCGCAGAAAGAGCAATAGAGCGTATTCTTTGAATCGCCGCTGGAACCGTTTTTATTTGCCATGGGCAACCTCTATGACACGCATGCCTTAACATGCGATTTACTGGAGCCGAATCCCAGCTACCAAACTTAATTCTAAACCCCTTGCGGGTGCGTGCAAGTCTTAGCTCACATTCCCAATTGCAGGAATAGTGCCGCCTAGTCCTCGCCCGCCTCCGTTCGGCGCTCATATACCGTATCCACGATACCAAACTCTTTGGCATCTTCCGCGGTCATAAACGTATCTCGATCAAGCTTGCGCTCAATCGTGTCATAGTCTTGACCGGTATGTTTTACGTAAATGTTATTAAGCCGCTTTTTCAGATCGAGAATTTCTTCCGCGTGGCGCTCAATATCTGTCGCAACGCCGCGATACCCACCAGACGGTTGGTGAACCATGACGCGCGCATTTGGTAGCGCGATGCGATTCCCTTTATCTCCTGCTGCGAGCAAGAGCGATCCCATGCTCGCTGCTTGGCCGATGCAAAGTGTTGAAATCGGGCAACGAATATATTGCATTGTATCGTAAATCGCGAGGCCCGCGGTTACGTAGCCGCCGGGGCTGTTAATATAGATGCCGATGTCTTTCTTTGGGTTCTCAGACTCCAGGAAAAGCAGCTGAGCACATACAAGCGAGGCGGTCGTATCGTCGATCGGGCCCGTGATAAAAATCAGGCGTTCTTTCAAAAGACGCGAAAAGATATCAAACGCACGCTCACCGCGGCTGGTTTGCTCAATGACAGTTGGGACCAGGTTCACATCGGTCGGGCGCGGATCGAACATAAAATTACCTTCAAGCGGAAATGAATGAGCCAAGAACTGGCAGACGCTGACATATTTGTCTATTCGCCACGAGTTGCAAGGTGTGGATGTCGCTTAACCTTATAGAGATTAACTTCCCCGAGGCATTGCGGTACCGAATTTAGCGGCAAAATACTTCGCGATTTGTCGCGCAGAGTCCAAATATGTCTCGCCATTGCTGGTTTGCGATTCAAAATCTCCAGTCACCGAACCTGCACTTCCAAGGACGAGCGTCGGCGCATTCCAGCGCCCCTCCCCGAGTACTTCTTCTATTGGCACGCGCGGGTGATTGATTCCGACATAGCAAATCTCAAGAGATTCTTTGATCGCCGGGTAGTAACTCAACACGCCCCACATTTCCGCGCACTCCGGACAAAACTCCCGGCGGTCATTATCTTCAAACCCCGGTGGTAGTAGAAACAGCCGATCCTTGCCCATTGTCGTTACTCCATATGTTCAAACTGAGTTGCTGCAGCCTCGGGAAATCGCGCCGCAAGTCGTCCAAACTCATCTTTTGTCAAACTCACACTCAGCTCGGCGTTCCCGAGTTCACCAAATACTTCGTCTTCAACTTGCGAGTGCTCATGTAGCCACGCTCTCAACGCTCCGTCTTTGTGCGTTAGGTTAGCGCGGAAGCGCTTTCGCCCCTGATCTAAAAGCGTTTCAATCGTGAGCAAAAGCTCCTCAGCCCCCTCTCCCGAGATTGAAGAAACCGGTAGAGCCAACAATTCGTCGGCAATCCGCTCTTTTTCGGCGTCCAGACCCATACGCGTTTCTGGATCTACGAGGTCTATTTTGTTCCAAACCTCGATCATCGAGGGCAGCGGCGTATCCGTAAGGTCTGACAATTGGTGCAAAACTTTGAGGACGTCCTGTTTTTGTTCCTCATCCGATGCGCTTGAACGATCGCGAACGTGGATCAAAAGATCAGCTGACAACGCTTCCTCTAGAGTGGCTCGGAAGCTGTCCACCAAGTGCGTTGGCAGGTCCGAGATAAACCCAACCGTATCAATTAAATTGGCCTCCCCAATGTTCGGCAGATCTATCTTACGGATCGTCGTGTCGAGCGTTGCAAACGGCATGTCCTTCGCCATCACATTCGCGCCCGTCAGACGGTTGAACAGCGTCGACTTTCCGGCATTGGTATAGCCAACGAGCGCAATAATCAGTCTGTCGCGTCGCTTGCGGCCTTGGCGTTGCACGCGTCGCGTTCGTTGAACATCCGCTAAGTCTCGGCGGAGGCGTCCGACCGCTCGGTCGATCATACGTTTGTCAGCTTCAAGCTGGGTTTCGCCGGGCCCGCCGAGAAACCCGCTGCCGCCGCGCTGACGTTCCAAGTGCGTCCAGGTTCTCACAAGACGGGATCTCTCATAGAGCAGGCGCGCGAGCTCGACCTGCAGCGTCCCCTCTTTCGTGCGGGCGCGCAGGCCAAAGATTTCGAGGATAAGGCCGGTTCGGTCGATAACCTTTACGCCGAGGCGTTTTTCCAGGTTTCGCTGCTGAATGGGAGTCAGGGCAGCGTCGATGATGACTATCGAGCAACCAAAAGCCCGTACGTCCTCTTCCAGCCGCTCCAGCAGCCCTCCGGACAACAAATATCCAGGCGTTGGTTTCCGCACTTGCTCGGCGCGGAGGAACATCAACTCGCAGCCAAGCGCCTCTACGAGGCCGGACGACTCTTCCATCCGGTCTTCGCTGGGGCGATCTGCGACTTGCGTCCATGGGATTATGATGCCGGCCTTTTCAGGCGGCTGATCAAGATCAATCGGTGTTTGTTTCAAGTGTTCTAGCTATCTTCTTCATCGAAGAGCTGAACGTGCGCACCTGGAGCGATCGTCGAGATTGCGTGCTTATATACGAGTTGCGGTGGGCGTCCGTCGCCGCGCAACAACACACAAAAGTTATCGAACCACGTGACCACGCCCTGCAACTTCACGCCGTTAACGAGGAATATCGTCAACGGAGTCTTAGACTTACGGACTGCGTTTAGGAATGTATCCTGGAGGTTCTGCTTTTTTTCTGAAGACATTGTTTGCCTGTCCTTCTCTTATAAAAGAGCGGCTATAACGATTGGAAGAAAATGGCAACCGTCCCCAAATCTAGTTTTTCCAAAAAGATGGATTTAGAGCCGGGAGAAGCGCGATTACCTCCAAACGCCCAAGAATCATGCCGAGAATGACGTAAATTTGGGCCATCCCTTCCAATTCAGCATTCATCCCAGCCAGGATGTGACCCGCATTGGAAAGGCTTCCGATTCCAGCGCGAACGGCATCATCAAAAGACAGCCCCGAAGCACTCAACAAGACCGTCCCGATCATGCAGGCAACGATATAGCCCACGAGATAGACCCAAACGCCCATAATCGTGCGATCCGATTGCCGGCGTCCTCGGAACGAGAAATGTTTGACGCTGCCGCGATATCCTAGCTGAGCAAATTCCAATGCTGCGCGTTTACTCAAAACGATCAGGCGCGCCAGTTTAAAACCACCTGCCGCAGACAATGCCGAGCCACCTATAAGGACTGGGAACAAGACCAACACAATTGGAAGCCGCGAGAATTGTTGCGGGTCACTCAACGCGATACCGCTGGTGGCGATGGATGATGTCGCCCAGCCGAGGCTCTCAAACAGCGGCAGCCCTGCGAACACGGCTAATACTGTCACCAGCAATAGAGAACCAATCCAAGCTAAGACTTCCGCGTCGAAGGGCACCGAGAGCAATCGGCCACGGCCCGCACCATCAACAGCGATCAATCCCATCGTGCCAAGCACTAATCCTACCCATAGGACCAGGGAGTGGAGTAAGCCGCCTTGCGGTGCCATATTATAGGAAAGTGGATCGACCATGCCGGTCGTGACCGCACTCACGGCTCCTGCGAGAGCATCCCGTGGTGCAAGACCGATCGCCAACAAAAGCGCTGCAAGAATAGCTGTACTGCTGAGCACGAGGATCCCACTCACGCGAGCCACCCGCAGTATTGGATTGAAAAAGCTTCCTTCCGGCTCGCTGAAAAACCGATTGCGGTGCACACCCGGTCCGCCAAGATTGAGGCCAGAGAATACGGTCGCTGCAATCGTTATGGTCGCGACCGCACCCATCAAATGAAGCATCGCCCGCCAAACAAAGATGCTGGTTGGCATTGGGTTCGCGATCGGGTCTATTCGGCTATGCCCCGTCGTAGCGAGGTTGGAGACACTCTCATAGATCGCGGCCAGGAAATCTGGCGACCCGAGATAGTCAATAAACGGAATCGCCGCAATCACGCCGCCTAACGTCCAAAACAGAACCGCAACCGCGAGGCCATCCTTTGCCTGCGCGCGCCGAACGGGCTTGTCGGTGAGAAGAATGACGGTGCTGCCCAACCCACCGACAGCGAAAGCTGTCCCGGCAAACACCATTAACTGATCGCGCTCACCTGTGGCCAGCGCTACAGCGAAGCACACGAAAAACAAAGCCGAGAATCCGAGCGCGATTGCCGATAGAATACGAACGATGGCGAGATGGTTCATTGCTTCACCTCGCCTAGAAGAAGTCGGCGCTAACCCTGAAGAATTGTTCGACTTTTCGAGTTGCGCTGGTCTCATAGAATAAGAACAACCGGTCATCCGTCTCGACGACCGTATCTGGACCCGGGAATATCACATCGCCGTTTCGAATGATCGCGGCTGCTGTCACGCCATCTGGAAGATGCGCATAATCGACCTGTTTGCCGATCAGAGGTGAAGAATCCAAGGTGACACCTTCAGCGATTTCTGCCGATCCATCTTCGAGTGACTGTACGGACAGAATTCGGCCGCGGCGCAGCTTAGTGAGGATCTTTGAGACGCTAAGCGCTCTTGGATCAAGGACCGCGTCAATGTCCAGGTCCTGAGAGATAGCCACCAACTCATACGCATTGACGAGCGCGTGGGTTCGTTTCGCCCCAAGCTGTTTGGCCAGTTTTCCGATCAGCATATTGGTTTTGTCATCATTGGTGATCGCAATGACAATGTCGGACTGATCTGCACCCGCCTCTTCAAGCATCTCTCGTGACAGCCCATCGCCATGAATGACGATCGTTTGTTTGAGCGCTGAGACCGCCATATCCGCCTGCGCCGCATCTGACTCGATGATGCGCACGCGCACGCGGCCATCTTTTTCGAGTTCACTGGCGACATAGGTCCCGACATTGCCGCCGCCGACAATGACAACTCGCTTGTGAACTTCAACATCCTTGTTGAAGAGCTTATTCAATCGAGGGGTCGAAACTCTCGTGACCGCAACATATGCCATATCGCCCGGTTGCAGCTGATCATTCCCGCGCGGGGCGAAGACAGATGCGCCACGTTTAATTCCAATGACCCGGGCTCCTAGATTCGGGAACAGACCCGATATCTGATCCAGAGCCGTTTCTAGGAGAGGACTGTCATCTTGGACTTTCATGCCCAGGATCTGCAGCTCACCCTCTTCGAAAGAGATACTTGAGACGGCACTCGGGGCGCGTATTCTTCTTAGAATCGCGTCGCCAACCTCGATCTCCGGAGAGATAATCAGGTCAATCGGCAAGGCGGCCTTCGAAAAGATCTCTGCATTTGCCGGATCGAGATAAGCCTGAGCACGAACCCGGGCGATTTTCGTCGGGACCGAAAACAGAGTATCGGCAATCTGACAGATCACCATATTGATTTCGTCAAAGTGCGTCACGGCGATCAACATATCTGCAGCGTCGACCCCAGCGGCGCGCAAAACATCTGGATGCGCCGCATGTCCAACGACCCCACGAACGTCAAAATCGATCTGGACCTGCTCGATCAGAGCATGGTTTTCATCAATCATGATGATGTCGTGATGCTCTTGCGATAGGTGGCGGGCAATACCCTGTCCCACCCGTCCGGCGCCACAAATGATCACACGCATTTAGCGGGTTTCCGTACGACTCGCTGATGCGTTTACACCAAGCGCCTTTAATTTTCGGTGTAGAGCTGATCGTTCCATGCCGATAAACTCTGCGGTGCGAGAAATATTACCGTCAAATCGAGTGATTTGTAGCGTTAGATAGTCCCTCTCAAACTGCTCCCGAGCATCACGAAGCGACAGACCAACGAAGTCAGCTGAAACGCCCATGCCCTCTCCACTATCCCCTGGTTCACGGTCAAGCGGTAACTCTTCGACGCTAACAACGCTGTTATTGCTGTCGCGAGACAGGATCAAAACGCGCTCAACGACATTGCGCAATTGGCGGACATTGCCCGGCCAATTCATAGACTGAAGAACGGCAATGGCTTCCTTGCTAAACAAGCGAGGCGTTAGGCCGGATGAATCGGCAATGCGTTCACTGAAATATTCCACCAGTGCCGGAATATCATCTCGGCGCTCTGCCAAAGAAGGCACGCCAAGCGGAACGACGTTCAAGCGATAATAAAGATCTTTTCGGAAAGCTGTCGCCTCAATCGCTTTTTCCAGATCGCGCGTTGAAGACGACATCACGCGCACATCAACCCGCACATCTGAGCCCCCGCCCACACGCTGGAAGCGCTGTTCGGTGAGCACGCGCAGGATCTTACTCTGCGTGCCGAGTGGCATGTCACCGACTTCGTCTAATAAGAGCGTTCCACCATGCGCTTGTTCGAACACGCCGATTTTGATCGGCATGCCGGAAGAGTCTTCTTGCCCGAAGAGCTCCCGCTCCATGTGTTCAGGCGCAATATTGGCGGCGTTTACGGCGACGAACGGGCCGCCCGCGCGTCTTGAATGCTCGTGAATGAGTTTGGCGCACAGTTCTTTCCCGACGCCCGCTTCACCAGACACCAGCACCCGTGAGTTTGTCGGCGCGACTTTTTCTATTTGCGCGCGAAGCCCTTGTGCCGCCCCGCTAGATCCGATCCATTCGGAAACAGAGAAACTATGCGTTCTGAGAGCCTCATTCTCTCTTTTCAGTTTTGCCGACTCAATTGCGCGCGAAACGAGGTGCAGCAAGCGATCAGCTTTGAAGGGTTTTTCGATAAAATCATATGCGCCGCGACGGATCGCAGCGATTGCCGTCTCGACATTGCCGTGCCCACTAATGACGATCACGGGCAAAAGCGGATCGATGGCTTTCAAGTATTTAAGCACCGAAAGTCCATCCATGTCGCTGCCCTGCAGCCAAACGTCGAGAACGACCAGACTTGGGGTGCGAGACCGTACTTCTTGGATCGCCGACTCTGCCGTCGCCGCAGTTCGTACGCCGTGCCCATCATCTTCCAAAACCCCCGCGATCAGTTCACGGATATCAGGTTCGTCATCTACCACCAGGATGTCAGTACTCATTCGCATACTCCAAAGTCTGCTGCTCCGCTTCCGTAGAGTCAGTGATACTCAAAGGCAGAACAATTCTTACGATTGCTCCATCGGCCCCCAATTTCGGTTCTAGTAACTGCACGCTTCCACCGTGATCCATGATGACTCGGTTCACGATCGCAAGACCGAGGCCAGTCCCCCCCTCACGGGCGGTCACATATGGTTCGAGCAGTTGATCTCGGGCCTCATCGGGAAAGCCCGGACCATTGTCTTCAACTTCGATGAGGATTAGCTCCTCGTCATCTCCCGGACGCATCTCAATTCGGATCTGTCCCTGGGATTCATCGGTTTCTGGTCGCCGTGATAGCGCTTCGGCAGCGTTCTTCACAATGTTCGTAAACGCCTGACCCAAAAGCCTCTCGTCTCCGCGAATGGCGAGCCCCTCCGGCGGCATATCGAGAACGAACTTATAGTCTGGATTGACCACGCGCTGAGCAAATACGACGTCTGTGACGAGCGCGGCTAAGTCAAATCGGCTTGGCGTTGGTTTCGGCATCCGCGCGAAATCGGAGAATTCCTGCACCATCCGACCGATGTCCGACACCTGTCGAAGGATCGTATTTATGCAGCGCTCAAACACGCCATCCTTGTCTTCAATTTGATCGCCATATCGCCGACGAATGCGCTCGGTTGAAAGCTGAATTGGGGTTAGCGGATTCCGAATTTCGTGCGCGATCCGACGTGCGACGTCCCTCCAAGCAAGCTGGCGCTGAGCGGAGATCAAACGCGTCGCATCGTCCAACGTGACGACATGGCCACCAACCGTATCAGACGTCACTTTCACGCGAACATATTTCAAGCCGTCATTCGCCATCAAATTGATGAACGACTCATCCTGAGGTCTAGGATTGCCCGACGCGGTTACGCAGTCCCAAATTTCGGGACTTATTTCCGACAACACGCAGCCCTCAAGCACGCCCATATTAACGAGGTTTTCTGCAGACCGATTGGCAATCGTGATAATTCCGGCTTGGTCTGTCCGGATGACGCCTGCACTCAGCTCAACCAGCAAGGTCTCGAGGAACTGACGACGCTCCTCTGCTTCTTCGCGGGCGGAGATGAGATCATCACGACGCTCGTCTAGTTGCTGGGTCATGATGTTGAACGAGTTTGAGAGCAGACGTACCTCATCCTCCGGGTCGGGCAGCGGGACTGACACACCTCTACGCCCTTCACTCACGTCAAGTGCAGCGGTCGCAAGCCTGGAAATTGGACGTGATATTCTGTCGGCAATTTCTTGGGCCAGTCGCACCGACAGCAAGAGCGCCAAAGCAACGATTTGCAAATACGAAATCACAAACAGCGTTTGGATCATATTGCTCTGTTCTTGGGCCAGTCTGTACTCGGCGCCCGCGGCGCGCGCACGCTCTAATCGCGCAAAGAGTTCGGGGTTAATTGGGCGGGCTAGATAGAGATAGTTTTCGTCAAAACTCTGGAGTTTTATAAGAGCAAAGGTGTAGCCGAGTTGCTGGCGCAAAACGGCAACAATCTCCCCCTGATCGGCTGCCAGAAAGAAGCTTTCCGATGGTCGTCCATAGTGTTGAGGCGCACTCATATTTTCTGCGCGAGCAATTGGAACGCCGTCGCGGTCGATAATGTAAGCGGCGGAAAAATCGCGATATGTGGCAAGCAAGCTGAATATGCGCTCAAAGGTTTCGGGATTGGCTTGGAACTCTCCAACCGCCGCATCCACGTCGTCCGCAACCGCTTGAGCGTCCGTTTCAAATTGAACGGCGAATTCTTCTCCGCTCTCAGCAGAGATTGTCGCAATCTCATCGACTAGGGTGAGAACCGTTTCACCGAGCCAGGTATCAATGCCGCGAGTTGTCGTGAACCAGAGGAACAATGACACGATGATCGCCGGGATCATGGCGACCGTTCCGAACAGAAGCATAAAGCGACGCGTGAGGCGGCCGCCGCCAGCCCCTGTATCTGCTCGAGATTTTCGGATCGCACGGTATCGCACGACGACCATCCAGGCCAAGACGACAATGATGATGGAGTTTATGACCAAGAAGGTCATTAGCGTATCGGGGACCTCTTCCGTCGGCCCGCTGCGATCGAGCATGATTACAGTCGCCGTCGCGCATAAGATAGCCGCGAGCACGAACAGACCTTGGAACCAAAGTCCGCCATTGCGACGAAGAGTAGCCAGTACGCGGGAAGTCAAATGTGGGACCTCTAAAACACACTGTCGCCAATCAGCAACAGTGATGATTTAGAGCAACACTTTTCCCGTACGTCAATCAGTCTTCTGTCATTCCGAGCACGGTCATACGGGCCCGTAATGTGTTCCGATTAACCCCAAGCAGCGCTGCAGTTCGGAGTTTGTTTCCAGACGTCACGCTAAGCGCCAACTTGATGAGCGGGCGCTCGACCTGCTCGAGAACGGATTGATAGATCTTCTCGCCCTGCTCTTCACCTTTCAGCAGATCCGCCATCACATAGCGGTGCAAGAGCGTTTCGATTTCACTCTCTAGAGAGGCTTCGGGACTTAGTTCTTTGAGGGTTTCCGCGCGTAACTCTCGCTCGATATCGCGTTGCGAAATCGTGCTGTCTGGCGAAAGTGCGGCCAAGCGGAAAATCAGGTTCTCGAGCTCGCGCACGTTCCCTGGCCAATCATAAGCCATCATAAGATCCATCGCAGGCTGGGCGATTTGTTTTTGAGCAAGCCCGCGCGTCTCAGCCCGGATCAGAAACGCTTTGACGAGCTCAGGAATATCTTCCTTTCTGCGACGCAGCGGCGGCATCTCAATCCGAACAACATTCATCCGGTAGTAGAGATCTTCCCGAAACTCACCGGCTTCAACCAACGCGGATAGCGGTTGGCGTGTAGAGGCAATAATTCTCGCCCCACCGTCCTCGCGCATGAGTTTCACCAATTGCGTTTGCGCCTCTTGGCTCAAGTCACCGACCTCGTCGAGATAGATGGTCGCCTCCGGATCAAACGCGATACCGCGCTGATCGTCTGCACCGAACAACTCGACACTGACTTCCTGCGCTGGACGGGTCGCTAGATCGAGCGAATGAAACGCCCCATTGCGCGTTTGCCCCAGATCGTGAATAGCGCGCGCTGCCAGCTCTTTGCCCGTTCCGGACTCTCCCTCGATGAGCACCGTAAGGTCGGTGTTCATCACGCGAGATATGATACGGTAGACGTCTTGCATAACCGCTGAACGGCCCACCAAGGGCAATCCGCTGTTTGTGCTATCACCTATCGACTTTTTAGCTGCGGCGACCGGTGGCTTTGAATCGCTGAGTGCGCGTCCGACTAAATCGGTTAGTTGATCGATGTCGAATGGCTTTGGAAGATAGTCATATGCGCCGTGCTGCGCCGCTGATGCTGCCGTCAGAATGGTATTCTGCCCGCTCATAACGATCACCGGCAATTCGGGTCGCACCAGTTTAAACGAAGGCAGCAACTCGAAAATCGGAGTGTCAGTCAAATAAACATCCGTGACGACAATGTCGCCCTCACCATTTCGCACCCAGCGCTCCAAGGCTTCGGGCGAACTTGTCGCGCGAACTGTATATCCGGCAGTGACCAGGGTTTGATTTACGATCAGACGAATGCTGGCATCGTCTTCGGCGAGAAGAACTGTTTTTTGACTCATGATTTTTTTGTTCTCGGCAGCGGGAGGAATAAAGAAAAACGGGTTAGCCCGGGCTTGCTGTCGACTTTAATGCGACCTCGATGCGCGGCGATGATTTCATTCACCACGCTTAGCCCAAGCCCTCGTCCCCCGGACTTCGACGACATAAACATATCAAACATACGGGCTTTCTTTTCGGGTGGGACACCAGGCCCATTGTCTTCGACCGTGACACGGATCGCGCGCCCTAACCGCTCTGATCCGCTTTTGTCTGCGATTGCGAAACTGGTTTCAAACGCCGTTTCGATTTGAATTTGCGGGCTTTGCGTGTGTGCGAGCGTTGCCTCAACCGCATTGCGCAGTACGTTTTGGATCGCTTCATGCAAGTGGTCTTGATCGGCTTCGATATCTGGCAGAGAGGGATCGTAGAGCCGAACAATCGAAATCTTCCCGCGATGCGCGGCCTCTTCCGCAGCGATCACCCGATCGAGCAATTCGTGGATATTCAGCGCTTCTTTTGCGGGTGAGGAAAACAGCTCAAAGGCGGATAGTCGAGATACGAGTCGCTCGATACGGCGTGTTTCGCTCAAGATGATATCGATCATAGCGCTTTGGTCGTCACGTGAATTGCGAGAAAGCAATTGCGCGGCACCAGAGATACCAGCCAGGGGGTTCTTCACCTCATGGCCAAGAATTCGTCCGAAGGCGGCGACCCCTGCCGGGTTATTGTTCACCACGGCCGCATCGTTCGCTTCGGTCATTCCAATCACGATGCTTCCATCGGCCAGGGGGCGAAGCCGCAAATCCAAAACACGCTGTTTCCGAAGCGAGGGACCGTTCAGCGGGATGGCGTGCGCGGAAACATCTCCGTTCAAAGCCTGGGCTTTATCAATCAGACCGAAGATGGGTGAGTCATGGAACAGGATTTCACTCAGAGGTTTGCGATACATCGCCCGTTCCGAATGCCCGAGGAAGGCCTGCGCTTCCGGATTGGCAGCATTGACCCGGCGCCG
>JBCBGJ010000010.1:0-17000 GCA_038526925.1 Pseudomonadota bacterium | reverse complement strand
CGTTCCGCTGAAAGGCCAAGCCGGTCGGCCAAGGCGAAGGCCTCGCAGGTGCCAATCATCGAAATCCCAAGCAGCATATTGTTACAGATTTTCGCGGCCTGACCTGCGCCGCTATCGCCCGCATGAATTGTGACACGGCTCATCGGATCGAGCGCGGTTTCAACGTCGGCGAAATCAGCTTCATCGCACCCGACCATGAAAGCCAGCGTCCCCGCATCGGCTGCTGCCGTTCCGCCTGAGACGGGGGCATCCGCGGTCCGAAAGCCTTTCCCGGCGCCTTGCGCAAGTGTGGCGGCCTTGCGGGCGCTGTCGACGTCGACGGTCGAGCAATCGACGAGGAGTATGCCAGATGTCGCCATAGGCAGGATGTCCTGCTCATAGACGCTCAGCACATGCTTGCCGGCGGGCAACATGGTGATCACGGCATCTGCGCCTTTGACTGCCTCAGCGGCTGACGTGCAGGCCATGCACCCCGCATCAGACGCTTTTGCGAGGGCCTTGTCCGACAAATCAAAAGCCCGCACGGTCCGCCCGGCTTTGACCTGATTGGCGGCCATCCCGCCACCCATATTGCCAAGGCCGATAAAAGCGATTGTTTGCATGTCGGATCTCCCAAAGTCTTTGCGCAGACTTCTGGCGCAGCTGCGGTGACAGCGCAAGAAGAAGCGCAACTTGTCGCTTTACGAGCGGCGATAGAATGTGGGACTGAAGGCCATGACTTCGTTTCTGACCCCGCCATTCGATGTTTCCACGTGGCCGCCGGCTCTGGCGCAAGTTGCGCCGCAAGTCTGGATCGGTTTGGTGTTCATTGTTCTCGTGATCGCCGCCTACTTCTCTGGCGTCATTTTCAAGAGCGCTGTTCGGGCGTTTGGGCGCCAGACCTATCGTGATCCAGAGCAGTTTACAGGGTCGAGTTGGGACTTGGCGGCCCCGGTGGCGCAGCTCCTCGTTTTCTTGGCGGTGTTTACCGGCGGCGCCGAACTCATCGGCTTCAATTTTAGGGAAGCGCTGGTTGATTTTTGGCCAAAGGCCGTCGCTGGTCTCATCATTATCGGCGGCGCTGTTCTTTTGGCGACCTGGCTCAACAAATCTCTGCGGGCTTATGGTGAGCGAGCGAATGCGCGCCACAAGGTCGATGACACGCTGATCAATTTTTCTGCATCGATCATCCGCTATGTCATACTCGGCATCGCTATTCTGACGGCGATGATGCAGTTCGGGTTCGCCCCCGGATCACTGATCGCGATTGTTGGCGCGGCTGGTTTGGCGATTGCGCTGGCCCTTCAGGACACCCTGAAGTCAGTTGCAGCGGGCGTTATGATCGCCGCGTTCCGCCCTTTTAAGATCGGGGACTGGGTGGAAATTGGCGCAAGAGAGGGTGAGGTCTTCGACATCACGCCGTTCAACACCGCCATTAAGCAAGTCGACAACAAAGTCGTCCTGCTGACCAATGATAAGGTCTGGGGCGACGCGATCGTCAATCACACCAAGTTTGGGCGGCGGCGTCTCAATCTCTATTTCGACGTGCATTATGATACGGACCTGGATCGCGCCTTAGAGATCTTGTCCGAGCTCGCAAATGCGCACGAGCGGGTGCTGATGAAGTCGGAGACATGGTCGGGCGTCGACCAGCTCGGTGATTGGTCGATCTCGCTACGTTTGCGCGCATGGGTGCCGGCCCGCGAATTTGTGCAGGTTCGCGCCGATCTTACGAAATCCGTGAAACAAACCTTTGACGCGGCTCAAATTGAGATCCCGTACCCGCACCAAGTTGAATTGGTGAAGGAGGGGATCTCATTGAAAACCGGCGATCCGGATCGGGCTGACTAGGCCGTTGGCAGCGTGTAGTCTTTGAAGATCTCGCGCAGCTTCAGTTTGTTGATTTTGCCCGTCGCGCCGAGCGGAATTTCCTCGATGAATTGGACATCATCTGGGGTCCACCATTTGGCTATCTTGCCTTCAAGCTGGGCCAAAACTTCCTCTTTGGACGGCTCTTCGCCGGGCGCTGATTGGATGATCAGTAGCGGACGCTCATCCCATTTCGGGTGGTAGATGCCAATCGCGGCGGCATTAGCGACTTTCGGGTGGCCGACAGCGATATTCTCAATGTCGATTGAGCTGATCCACTCGCCGCCAGACTTAATGACATCCTTCGCGCGGTCCGTGATCTGCATCGTGCCGTATTGGTCGATATTCGCGACGTCGCCGGTATCGAAGAAGCCATTCTCGTCAAGGACATTGCCGCCATCGCCTTTGAAATAGCCGCCCGCAATGGCAGGGCCGCGAACCACCAAACGGCCCGCGGTTTCACCGTCCCAAGGCAGGTCTTTATTCTCGTCATCAACGATTTTGAGCTCCACTCCAAACGGCGGACGACCCTGCTTCAGCTTCTGCGCCATACGCGTGTCGATATCTGCGTCCATAAGGTGTGGCGGGAGCGATCCGAGCGTGCCGAGCGGGCTCGTTTCGGTCATGCCCCAGGCATGGATCACGTCGACTTCATACTCGGTCTCAAATGCACGGAGGATCGCATCCGGGATGGCTGAGCCACCGATCAAGACTTTGCGTAGATGTGGTAGCTTCAGATTGTTCTCACGCAGATAGGTGAGCAGACCAAGCCAAACCGTTGGAACGGCAGCTGTGATCGTCACTTTCTCTGTGTCGAGCAGCTCATAAATGCTGGCGCCGTCCATTTGTGCGCCTGGCATGACCATATTCACGCCAGTCGCTGGGCAGGCGAAAGCGAGCCCCCAAGCGTTGGCGTGGAACATCGGCACCACGGGCAGCACGACGTCGTCTGCGCCCATGCCCATTGCGTCTTTCGACATGGTGATCAGCGTATGAAGGACGTTCGAGCGGTGCGAATAAAGCACGCCTTTTGGATTGCCGGTGGTTCCAGACGTGTAGCAAAGCCCGCAAGCGGTTTCTTCTGGGAAGTCGCCCCAGCTTGCAGTCATTGGTTTGCCTGAGATCCACTCATCAAACGCCACGGCACCGAGAGAGTTTTCCGGCATATCGTCCGCGCCGGCAAAAATCACGAACGTCTTCACGGTTTTGAGGTGGTCTTTCACCGCCTCAACAATCGGAAGGAAAGTGGTGTCGAAGATCAGAATTTTGTCTTCGGCGTGATTGGCGATCCAGGCGATCTGCTCAGGGTGAAGGCGCGGGTTGATCGTGTGGAGTACGGCGCCAATGCCCATCGTTCCGTACCAAGCGGCCATATGGCGTGCAGAGTTCCAGCCCAAAGTCGCAACCCGGTCGCCAAGAGAAATCCCAGACTCAATCAGGGCGCCTGAGACCTGTTTCGACATGTCAAACAGCTCACCGTAAGAGGTGCGCACGATGTGACCCCCGACGCGGCGCGTGATAATTTCGCGCGTCGGATTGATCCGTTTGGCGTGCTCAAGAATTTTGTTACTGGTCAGCTGCCAGTCTTGCATGATGCCTTGCATCGGCTTCCTCCATCAAACTGTTGTCTATTCGCCCCTTACAGGGCCTGAGAAGTGTTGTAGGTTGCCGGGCATAAATCGGCAAGAATCGAAAGTGCTATTGATGAAAACGCTCCTCCCAACCGTCGCCGCTGCTGCAATCCTGCTCACCGCCTGTCAGCCCGAGACCAGTGAGTTCGATCCTCCCGCAAGCGGTGAGCCAACGGAAACGGTCGATCAAGGCTCTGAGCCGACAGAAATCGAAGCAGGCCTATCGCTTGGACCACTCCCGGCGTTTTTTGATTGCGTTCGGGAAACCGGCGGCGTGCTCATCGCCTCTCACCGTGCCGGCCCAGCGCCGGGTTATCCAGAAAATGCGATTGAGACGATGGAGTATGCGACAAGCCAAGGCATGCTGATTCACGAGATTGATGTCGCCGAAAGCCGTGATGGAGTGCTGTTCTTGATGCATGACCGATCCCTCGGTCGGACGACCACGGGGGATGGCGCGGTTGCAGACACGGACTGGGAGACGATCCAAACGCTAAACCTGAAAGACAATACCGGCGCGATCACCAGCTTCACGCCGCCTGCGCTATCGGATGTCTTGCTATGGGCGAAGCAGTCGGGCGCTCTCGTGGAGCTGGACAAGAAGCCGACCACCAGTTTCCGGAACATTATCAGCATGGTGCGTGCCGCAGAGGCAGAGGATAATGTTGTGTTGATCACCTATAATGATCAGCAAGCCATCGAAGTCGCCAATCTGGCGCCAGACCTCATGATGACGGCGAGTGTGAACAGCCGCGAGCACCAAGAAGAGCTGGAAGCGGCCGGTGTAAACTTCGATCATGTCGTAGCCTGGATGGGGATCCAAAATCCCAATCCGCGCGCCTTTGAAGCCGTTGGTCGGCGCGGCATTGAAGCGGCGTTTGGCACGCTCGGCCGCCCGGGTGAGCGGCTCGATGACCAGTACATCGCCGATGGTGATCTCAGCGAATTCCAGGATCTGGTCGATGGCGGTTTGACGCTACTCGCCACCGATGAGCCCTATATCGTGGCGGACTTTCTGACCGCCGACGATGACGTGGCCGCCACGTGCGGCATCGGTTAATTCGCGCTCTGTACTTCGATTTCGACAAACCGGTTGAGGGGTTGTTCAACCTCATCACCGGTTTCCATGTTGAGCTGGCGTTCACCGAGACCAACTGAAGTGATCAGGTCTGCATCGACGCCTCGCTCAACGAACCAGGCTTTGACCGCGTCAGCATAGCGCTGGGTGCGGGCAAGGTTCTCTTCGTCGGTCCCGACCGTATCTGAGAAGGCGCGGATGGTGATTGCGGTGATTTCCGCGTCCCCTTCCAGCGTGCGTTCCAAGACGCGCAGGTAAGGCGACAGGTCTAAATCGTCATAGTCTTCGACATAGAAGAAATCCATGAATGGCAAGGATTGCGGGACGACAATCGGCTCGGGCTTAGGTGCCGGAGGGGTCAGTGACCGAGAGCCTGGTTCGCGTATCTCGATCACGGGTTCCGTCGTTGGGTAGGCGGTCCGTCGGAGCTTACAGGCTTGCTCGTTTGGGGAAAGATCTGTGTTCACCCGGTAATATTGCTCACCATCGGGCAGGTCACCGAACCGGGCCACTTCTAAGGCGCGATCCTGTGGATCAGTCTCCCCGATCGTACACATCATATCCCAAAGAATGGTCGGATTGTCGGAATAGTAGTTGTGGCCAATGCCGAAAAGCTGCGTCGTGACGGCCGTTGCATCGATGGTCTGATAGTTCTGCGCCGCACGAATATAGGGCTTATTCGTATCCGTATCGCCCAACCGTTTGGCCTGATTGACGAGGCCAGAAACGTGCAACGCGCGGTCCGTGTCGGACGTATAAATCGTGACATTCGCATCGAGATTGTCGAACACGCCATTGGCCGCGGCAAAGATATCGCGTTCTACATCTGCCGCCACCAAGAGAATACGAAACTCGAGCTCATCGCCGCGATCATGCCGCTCAAGATAATCGCGGGCATAGTCTTCGAGCGCTTTGGTCAAGACGCGATTGCCCATGGAATGGGCGATAATATTGATCCGGCTAACATCGATATCTTCGGTGAGAATGTCCAAAAAGGCTTCGAGTTGCGGGGCCGCATCAAGGGAGCGCTCTCGGTCGCCGCGATAATCCTCGAGGGACAGAGCGCCCGCTGATGGCCAGCTGTATAGAACGGGGGCGCCGACGCTGAAATCAGAGTTTCGAGACAGGTCATTCGACAATTGCGCGGCGCGGACCAGGGCGTCATCGAACTTTACATTAAACCCGTGCACGAAGAGCAGGATTGAATCCATCTCGTCTTCATAGATCGCGTTTTGCAGCGTGGAGGCAAACACCTCACGCCCGCTTTTGGTGATCCTGGTGAGGAACACGAATTCGGCAAGTTTGTCTGTGTCTGTTGGCGCGGTGCCTTTGACGTGGGGCGTTTCGCCTAAGGCTCGGCTACCGCCCTCATCCACGAGCTTTGGCAGCCAGATATCGGCGCGGCCCAGATGAAGATCGCCAGCGCTCCGTCCGAGGCCACCAATCACATCGGTGATCGGGCTATCGGCGTTAGAGTTCGCCAGGACCAGCTCTCGATTGGTGCCATACCAAACGCGAACACAGTCGACTTTTTGATTGAGGTCCGCCTCTGTAACCAGAGTGGCACAGTCTGTTCCAAACTCCGGATGGCGCATAATAAGAGGCCGGTTCAACCACCACCAGGCTGCAACCGCACCGGCGGCGATAACCACGAAAGCTCCAACAAACCACTTAAGCATACGTCCACCTCAATCCACACGCTTGGCGCCATCTAAATCAAAAGATGCGGCGAGAACAAGCATCTGATCACGGCACAAATATGGAATAACTTCTATGTGGTCGCATTCGTGGAAAATCCGGCTATATCGGGCGAAACCTTCGTTACGGAGCACTTTTCCATGTCCGACTTCCTGATGCTTGCCTTCATTCTCTTGGTCGCCGGGATCGTTGCCGTCCCAATCGCAACGCGCTTGAAGCTGGGATCGGTGCTGGGGTATCTGATTGCTGGGATCGCGATCGCGCCAATCCTGGGTGTGCTCGGGGTCGACGTCGTATCGCTCCAGCATTTCGCCGAATTCGGTGTTGTGATGATGCTGTTCCTGGTCGGGATGGAGCTTGAACCAAAGATCCTTTGGCAAATGCGCGCGCGCTTATTGGGGCTCGGCGGCGGCCAGGTATTGATGACTATGATTCTAGTGATGTCGGTCGCGATGGCGTTCGGGCAGTCCTGGAACACAGCCTTGATCATTGGGATGATCCTGTCTCTGTCCTCGACGGCGATTGTTCTGCAAACCCTCAATGAACGGGGATTGATGAAGAGCGATGGCGGCCAGGCAAGCTTCTCCGTGCTCCTGTTTCAAGACATCGCTTTTATTCCAATGCTGGCGATCATTCCGCTTCTCGCCTTTCCGGAAGTGGCCAATCTTACCGCTGGCGGCGGTGATGATCATGGCAACAGTTTCAGCCTCGTCGAAGGTCTCAATGGATGGCAGACCATGCTCGTTACGCTCGGGGCGATCGCATCGATCATTCTAGGCGGAAACTATCTGACGCGGCCGATTTTCCGGTTTGTAGCTTGGGCGAAGCTCCGCGAACTGTTCACCGCTGCAGCGCTTTTAATGGTCATCGGCATTGCGCTCTTGATGACTTTAGTTGGGCTCTCACCTGCGCTTGGCACCTTCTTGGCAGGCGTTGTGCTCGCCAATTCTGAGTACAAGCATGAGCTGGAAGCGGATATCGATCCGTTCCGCGGTCTGTTGCTCGGACTGTTCTTCATAACAGTCGGGGCCGGGATCGACTTCAATCTTCTGTCTGAGAATTTCGGCGTCGTGGTCAGTATGACGATGGGGCTGATCCTGCTCAAAGCCACCGTCCTGTTCCTGCTTGGAACCCTGTTCAAGATCCGCGGCGCGCAGCGCTGGTTGTTCACGCTCGGCATGGCGCAGGCCGGTGAGTTCGGCTTCGTACTGCTCGCCTTCACAACAACCAATGGCATCCTGCCGGACGGGGTTGCGGATCTGCTCTTATTGGTAGTGGCGCTATCCATGTTGGTCACGCCATTGCTGTTCATCCTCTATGATCAAATCGTGGCGGGCCTCTATGCGCGCGGACAGCAGCAAGAAGCCGATACGATTGAGGAGGAAAACGGGATTATCATTGCCGGCCGAGGACGTATGGGCGGCATTGTCGACCGCATGCTCCGCACCGCAGGCTATCCATCCACGGTGATCGATTTCAGTGCGAAGCAGCTCGATATCCTGCGCAAGTTTGGGGTCAGCCACACCTATTTCGGCGATGCCACGCGGCCAGACCTGTTGCATGCAGCAGGAATTGATAAAGCCAAGCTCCTGATCGTCACGATTGATGATAAGCATCAAATTACGGAACTGGTTTCCTACGCCACGCGGAACTATCCGAACCTGCACGTGATCGCTCGCGCTGTAGACCGGCACCACACCTATGAGCTTTGGGCGCATGGTTGCCGCGATATCATTCGCGAAACCTATGACAGTTCGCTTCGGATCGGCCGCTCTGCGTTCGAGGCGCTCGGTGCTCCGCGCGAAGCCGCGGATCAGATGAAAGACGCATTCCACGACATGGATCAGAAATCCATGATCGAGGTCGCGGATGTCTTCGATATCAATGTTCCTGGGCATGAGAACGAGGCCTATGTCGAGCGGGTGCGCGAGCGCGCTGAATCCTGGGAAGCCGAGCTGCATGATCGCATGATGGAGATCATGGAGGATGAGCCCGAGAAGGCTTAGACCACCCTCGCAAATCGAAAAAACGTTTGACGCTGCGCCGCGTTTCGGGCAAACGCCCGTCTCGGTTGAGGCGCCTGCTGCTCGCGGGACATGATTGTCCTTGGTGAAGACCTCCCAGCCCTGCTGGACTTAACGCAGACCTTTTCACACCTGGTCTGGCGGCAATGCGAGCCCCGCCCTTTGCTAGACCAACAGGACTTGTGAAAGGATCTTGCGATGACTTCGCATATTTACACCCGCGTACAGGCCAAAGCCCGCGCGCGCCAAATAAAAGCCGAGAGTGGCCCCAGCATGAGCTTGGCCGCAGCGCTTGAAATCGTGGCCAAAGATATGGGGTTCCGAGACTGGAACACCGCATCCGCTCGCCTCTCGAATGGACCAGATACAAACTGGCAAGTTGGGGAGCGCGTCAGCGGGCAATACCTGAAGCGAACCTTCACGGGCCGCATTCATGGCGTTCGCGAACTTCAAGCCGGATCCGGTTATGAGGTGACCATCCACTTTGATGAACCGGTCGATGTGGTCGATTGGGAAAGCTTCTCGGCCCATCGCCAGCGCGTCAAAGCCCTGGTCTCGCCGGAAGGCATATCCTGGTCAAAGACAAGCGACGGAGTCCCGCACCTGATTGTCGCCCCTGAGTCGGCTTTGATTGTTTAGGGGTATTCATTGGAACTGTCGTCCCTCATCCTTCGACAAGCTGAGGATGAGGGGCGCTACCCATCGGAAAACGCTGAAGCCTTTCGAAGGGTAAAATGAGCGACCGCCGACACGATTAACGTGGCAAAGGTGAAGCCATAACCAATAGCATAGAAAGCTGAATCCGCCGGCCCATTTATAAAACCGCTGATCAACGGCAGAAGCAACAGAATTACTACGCAACCCACCAAACCCCACGACGGCAAAGAGTTTTTCGAATAACGTGATGCCAACAGCCAAATAATATGTACCGGAACAATTGGCCAAAGTAGCGCGTTGTTCTGGATCTGAATATTATTGTTAGTTTCGAACGCTTGGAGCGTTCCGTAACACATCATAATCAGCCCAACACACAAAATAGAAATACACCCCCAGAACATCAGCCCAGGGAGCATTTTCCGCTGCCACTCAAAATTTCTCTTTCGGCGTTCAAATTCTCTCTGAGATTGATCGAACCTATCCAAGACTAGACCTTTTCAGGCTTGCCTTTGCCGGGTGTCTTTGGCTTACGCTTGGCAGGCTTGTCCTCGACATATTTGAAGGTCAGTTCGTCTTTCTTCTTGTCGTGGCCGATCTTCACTGTGCCGCCTTTGGCGAGTTTGCCGAACAGCAATTCCTCGGCCATCGGCTTTTTCACGTGCTCGGAGATCACGCGTGCCAGTGGACGCGCGCCAAACTCTGCATCGAAGCCGCGTTTGGCGAGCCAATCGCGGGCGCCCGGTGCGAGCTCAATCGTGACGTTGCGGTCTGCCAGCTGAATTTCGAGCTGCAGAACGAACTTCTCGACCACACGCTCGATAATCTCTGGCGTCAGTCCGCCGAACGTGATGACGGAGTCCAAACGGTTGCGGAATTCCGGCGTGAAGAGGCGTTTCAGCGCTTCTTCTTGCTCGTCATCCTTGCGGCCGCGTCCAAACCCGATGGAATTCTTCGCCGCATCAGAAGCCCCCGCATTTGTGGTCATCACGAGGATGACATTGCGGAAGTCGACTTTGCGTCCGTTCGCATCCGTAAGCGTGCCATTGTCCATCACTTGAAGAAGTACGTTGAACAGATCCGGATGGGCTTTTTCGATCTCGTCGAGCAGGACCACAGAGTGTGGATGCTGCATGACGGCATCGGTCAGGAGGCCGCCTTCATCATAACCCACATAACCGGGAGGCGCTCCGATCAAACGAGAGATCGAATGGCGTTCCATATATTCGGACATATCGAACCGGTGCAGCTCAACTCCGAGAATAGAGGCAAGCTGGCGCGTGACCTCGGTTTTACCAACACCAGTGGGACCAGTGAACAGATAAGACCCGATCGGCTTGTTTGGTTCGCGCAGACCGGCGCGTGACAATTTGATCGCAGAGGATAGCGCGTCGATCGCATCGTCCTGACCGTACACCACACGCTTGAGATCTGTTTCGAGAGACTTGATCGCTTGCGCGTCGTCTTTCGAGACCTGTTTCGGGGGGATACGCGCAATCTTAGCAACGATGGCCTCGATTTCTTTGACGCCAATCGTTTTGCGGCGCTTGCTCGCGGGCACTAACCACTGCGTGGCGCCAGCCTCATCGATTACATCGATGGCTTTGTCCGGTAGCTTACGGTCGGTCATATAGCGAGCAGACAGCTCCACCGCCGAGCGGATCGCATCATTAGTATAGCGCAGGCCGTGGAAGTCTTCGAACGTCGCTTTAAGGCCGGTGAGGATCTTCACCGCATCTTCGACGTTCGGCTCAACCACGTCCACTTTGCGGAACCGGCGAGATAGGGCGCGGTCTTTTTCAAAGTGCTGCTTATACTCTTTAAACGTCGTAGACCCCATGCAGCGCACTTCGCCGTTTTGTAGCGCAGGCTTAAGCAGGTTGGAGGCGTCCATAGCCCCGCCAGACGTCGCGCCCGCGCCAATGATGGTGTGGATCTCGTCGATGAAGAGAATGCCCTTTTCCTGCTCGCCAATCTCTTTCATGACGGCTTTCAGGCGCTCTTCGAAGTCACCGCGATAGCGCGTGCCTGCAAGGAGAGCGCCCATGTCGAGTGACCAGATGATGGCTTCGTTCAGGATCTCTGGAACTTCGCCATTGGTGATCATACGGGCAAGACCTTCTGCGATGGCGGTTTTGCCAACGCCGGGATCACCCACCAAGATTGGATTATTTTTAGAGCGGCGACATAGAACTTCGATGCAGCGCTCGATTTCAAGCTGGCGACCGATCAGCGGATCGATTTTGCCCTGCTTGGCTTTTTCATTGAGATTGACGCAATACGCATCCAACGCCTCGCTTTGAGGCGCGTTCGGCGGTGTCTCTTCAGCCTCAGCGCCGCGCGGGGTGGAAGGACGATTTTGCCCAGGCACTTTCGAAACGCCGTGGCTGACATAGTTCACCGCATCATAGCGGGTCATATCCTGCTCTTGCAGGAAGTAGGTCGCGTGGCTTTCGCGTTCTGAAAAGATTGAGATCAGAATGTTGGCGCCAGAGACTTCGTCGCGGCCCGAACTTTCAACATGTAGAACAGCGCGCTGCACGACCCGCTGGAAAGCGGCGGTCGGTTGAACGCGCCCAGATGGCTCATCCGTGATCAGGCTGGACAGGTCTTCGTCGATATACTGCTCAAGCGCAGTTTTCAGGTCGGGAATGTTGACCTTACAGGCGCTCATCACTTCGACGGCATCATCATCTTCCGTCAACGCGAGCAGCAAGTGCTCGAGCGTTGCATATTCGTGCTGGCGCTCGCCCGCAGCGGTTAGTGCGCGTTCGAGGGCGGATTCTAGGCTAGGGGTTAAGCTTGGCATGTTGTGTGTCTCCTAGTCCTCTTTTTCCATCGTGCATTGAAGCGGGTGTTCATTGCGCCGGGCCATGTCCATGACCTGTGCGACTTTCGTCTCAGCCACTTCGTAGGTGTAGACGCCGCAGACGCCGACCCCTTTCTGGTGAACATGCAACATGATGCGTGTCGCTTGTTCGCGGCTCTTGTTGAAAAACCGTTCCAAGATCAGAACCACAAACTCCATTGGCGTGTAGTCATCATTCAAAATCAACACCCGATACATGCTCGGTTTTTTCGTGCGAACGCGGGTCTTGGTGGCAATTCCAAGGCCGCCATCATCATCTCTTCCAGGATCGTTCGGGCCTTGCGGGCCTTCGGGATCTGAGAGTGTTATGCGGTCAATTCTGATAGACATGGGCTAGAAGATAAGTGTTCCTTTTCGTTTGTGTAGACTGACGCTGCGTCGCTGAAGGATCAAGTCTGAAATTGATCAATTTGCGGTCATGCGCTCAATTAATTTTTCAACGCGTTTCCGATTGGCACCAAGATCGGAATATCCAACCCGGGAGCGTGAGTAGATTGCAAGCGTTGCGCGCGCCTCATCAAGCGGAATAATCTCGATATCCACATCGTCTTTGAACCGCATCAAACCCGTGGTCGCGACCAATTTGATCCTCAGGGCTTCAGCATCCGTCTCGATTTTTCCGAAGCTCCGCTCAGAGGCCACGATTTCACTGAGTTTCGAGAATAATCCTCGCCCTGTCATTGCGAGTTCAGGCGGCGAGAAATCGGGTTCTGCCGCGAGGCAGTGATTATCCGGAGCCACCAAACACGTATTCGGTTTTGGGGGGCGCTTAAGCGATTTAAAATTGATGAAGTCAGTCATGACACTGACTGTGCCTGCACTTCAGCTATTTGTCAGTGCGACAACAGCAAAAAACCAGGCCGCTTGGCCTGGTTTTTAAGAACACAGTTTGGGCCAGGAGGGGCCTTAAGCAGCTTTCGCGGCTTTCTTCGCCTGTTTGGCAATCGGCGAAAACGCCTCGCGCATCGTTTCAGCGTAAAGTTCCGACAATTCACTGAAGCCTTTGAGATTGTTCTCGAAAGCGGACTTCACGAACCGGGTTTGGATCGTCATCGCATCTTCCAAGGATCCTGCTTCAGCGAGCTTCTTACCGGTTTCCACTGACAAGCTCATTTGTTCTTTGAAGTGTGCCATCATGGTTTGGCCTGCGTCCTGCATTCCTTTGACGGAGGCGCGAGTGCTGGCCGTAGAAGCTTCCATCGCGCCGCGTGCGAGCGCGCTCATCGAATCGCGTTCTGGGAAAAAGCCAGAGAAAGCGTCGGCATTGAACGCGCTAAAAGGAAAAGAAAAAGGGGAGGCAGTCGCAGACGTCATGATCGGATCCTGTAGGTTTTACCTTACGGAATATAGCCGAAACTTTCGCGTGTGCAACAAAATTTTGTGCGGCGCACAATATTATCATCTTGGTAACGTTTGGCCCGCAAATCCTAACAAAAATGCCATGTGCATTTACCTGTAGCTAACCTTATGAATTGATCCTAGTGTTTCCTCGGGCGGTCCGGGGCAACCTTTTTTGGAGACCCCCGAATGCGTGTACGAATCCCAGCGCTCTTTGCAAAATCAGGTTTCGCGGCAGCCGCGATCTTTACGCTCGGATTTACGCCTTCAGTCTCTGCCGAAAAATATGCTTCGATTGTAATCGACTTGGAGCGCGACGAAGTTCTGCACGCGCGCCATGCAGATGCGCCTCGTTATCCAGCGTCGCTTACGAAAGCGATGACTCTCTATATGTTGTTCGATGCGATGAAGGCCGGAGAAGTTCGTCTCCATGAAGACCTACCTGTCTCCAGAGCCGCTGCAAAACAACCGCCGTCTTCCCTACGCTTGCGAGCAGGCTCCACGATCACAACGAAACAAGCGATCAATGCTCTGATCACCAAATCTGCAAACGATGTCGCCGTCGTTGTTGCCGAACGCTTAGGCGGAACAGAAGCGCGCTTCGCGACCTTGATGACGGCCAAAGCGAATGCGATGGGCATGGAAAGTACGACGTTCAAAAACGCATCTGGACTGCCAAATTCACAACAGCTCTCAACGGCGCGCGATATGGCGGTTTTGGCTGAGCGATTGCTTGAAGACCACGCTGACTATTACGGCTATTTCTCCAACAAGAAATTCTCTTGGGGACGCTCGACTTATAAGAATCATAACCGCCTGATCGGAACCGTTGAAGGGGTGGACGGGATTAAGACCGGCTACACTCGCGCATCTGGGTTTAACCTTATGACGAGCGCGAAGCGCCGCGGCCGTCGTGTTGTGGCGATCATGTTTGGCGGATCAACAGCCCGATCTCGCGATCAGCACGTCACCGATTTGGTTGAAGCCGCTTATAAGAGTTTCGAACCGACAGATCTGGAGCCGGAGCTTCGTCTGCGCATGTCATTCAGCGAGGTTCAGCCGCCGATTGATCCTAACGGTGCGGCGATGCCAGTTCTCAATGGTAAAATTTTTGGAACAAACACTGTGGTTGCCGAGGGCGATGAAGGCTCCAAATCAAACTAAGCCCATTGCTTACTAGGAGCCTGTCAAATCGTGTTTCGTCCGTTCAGCCTGATCGTCCTCTTCTTTAGTTTCGTAATTGCCAGCGCGCACGCTGGGCCCGTTGATCAAGAGGTTCTGGACGCACGGTTGAAACGTCTGGCCGATGATGCCGGGATTGTTGGCCTCGCTGTGGCTGTAATCGAGGATGGCGAAATCACTTTTGCGGAAGGTTACGGCGTCACAGCCCTGGGCGGGGAGGTGGTGAGCCCTGATACCGTGTTTCGCTGGGCCTCTCTTTCAAAGGGCGTTGCGTCGACGGCGGTGGGTAAGATGGCGTCTGAAGGCCAACTTGCGCTAACCGACACGATTTCAAAGTTTAAAACCTCTCTGCGGCTTCCTTTGGGCGGCGAAAAAGTGGGCACTTTGGAAGATTTGCTCGCGCACAAAATTGGCATCGTGCCGAATGCCTATGACACACGTCTTGAAGACGGGCGCGACCCTGCTGAGATCCGCAGAAGCCTTGGCAGTTTGAACCGGACCTGTCCTGTCGGCGAATGTCATACCTATCAAAATGTGGCATTTGACGCGATCGCCGAGGTGGTTGCTGCCGTCCGAGGCGTGTCATTTGAAGAGGTGGTTCAGCTCGAACTGTTTCAGCCACTCGGAATGCGCGATGCGAGCTATGGCTTGGAAGCGCTGACCAGTTCGCTGTCCTGGGCCGAACCCTATCGTAAGCGCCGCGCAGATGCGCGCCCGGTACGCAGGCCCTTGAAACGCTCTTATTACCGCGTGCCAGCAGCCGGCGGTGTGAACGGTTCGATCCTAGACCTGGCCCGTTTTGCACAGGCGCAGATGGGGCTTCAACCTGACGTCCTCGATGGTGACACCCTGACGGAGCTTCATTCACCGCGTATTTATACGCGGCGCGAACAGTCCAGCATGAGCCGCCGATATGGCGGCCATTTGCGGGATGCGCGCTACGCCCTGGGATGGCGGGTGTATAAGTATGGGGTGCCGGGATATCGCGTTGTTGGGCATCGCGGCGCCGTTGATGGCTATCGATCAATGATTCTGTTCGATCCAGAGCGCCAGTCCGGTGTGGTCGCGCTCTGGAATTCAAACTCACGCAAGCCGGTCGGCGTGCAGTTCGAGGTCATGGACATGATCTACGACCTGCCAGCGAAAGACTGGATGGGCCTCGATCGCGATCAAGGCTAGACCTCGAACGTTAGAATGGCAGCTCGGCAAGATCTGGCGCTTGCCAAGTCCGCCGCGCTTCAGCTGAGAATAAAAGCGCGCGCGACCAATGATCGAGTAACCAGTCTGAGCGCCCATACCGGCTGTTCATGAGCGCCTCCAGCGTGCGGTCTAGCGGCGTCTCCGGCGCGGCTTCACGTAAAAACGCGTCAGCGACTTTTAACGAAACGATCGTGATGGTCTCATGATAGCCTTCCGAGTCCGTATTCGCGACACCGGTCGCTTCATTATAGGCGCGGATCATGTGAGGCATTTCATTGAAGGCATCGACATTTGCGTCGGCAAGCAAGCTGAGCGCGACCGCGAAATGAGCACGGTGCGTCCATTCCGGTTTGGGGAGGCTTCTATCTTTAAACCGCTTTGTCAGGCGATCGATGTCATCGTTTTCAGGTCGGTGCATAAGGTCTTCCTTTGAAGTCTTTGGCGAGCGTCCAAAAGAAAACCTCGCCAGGGGTGGCGAGGGTTGGCGTTTCGAGCGGCGGTTTGGTGTGAGCCTAATTCACGTTTCGAAACATGCGCCAACGAGCGCCACAGAATTTGTGGAGCTGGTTTGTTGAGAGATGATAAGTCTCGAGCGCATGATCAGGCGGTTACGCACTCAGAGCGCAATATGCAAGATGTCTAACGTGTCGGAGGCCCAAAAAAATTGCGCCTTGGTCGACTGCGTTAAACGACCAAGGCGCACCTATTGATTACGTGAGTACTAGGGGACGTTAGTATTTGCAACCAATAGGAAGTTAAGAGCTATTCAAATGCACGAAAACTACTAGAAGCCCCCGTACAGGTTTTGTATATGCGATCGTTTTCGGTAGATCATTACACTAGCGTCTCAATTTTCGGGTTTGAGAACTTTCTTCGTAAACGAGGGGTAAATTTATATACTTCTCTATTTTGTAAGTTTGAGACGTCAGGAGAATTTCATTCTGGACGAACGCGCGTACCAAAGAGGCATGCAAGATGTTCTACACCCGATTTCGCAGACCTATGACGTTCCAGAACACTGGCGCCTCGAGCCAGTCCGCCAAGATGTCTGGGCGGCCATATGGTCACCTGTTCATGATATGCGCATTCAGCATCCGCGCTCATTCGATCGAATGAACTTCACGCGCGGCGTTGTCAGAGGCGATTTTGCGGGCATGCGCTACGCCTCGGGCTGGCAACTGGACCAACACTCCAATCACAAACTGTCGGCGCGATTGGGCGTGGTTTCGATTTCCAGGGTTCATACCGGGTATTCAACGATGGATTTTGAGCTCAAGAGCTTCGTGCTCCGCCCGGGACAGATCCTGATTAATGATCACCTGCAAAGCTATCGTGGCAGTCAGCATGAAGTGGTTGGGGAAACGATATACATTCCACGTTATTTACTTGGCCTGCCCGAGGGTTCTGCGACCGGACCAATCGTTGTGGATGACGATACGGTCTTTGGAGAGACGCTCGGCCAAGAGATGACGCGATTC
>JBCBGJ010000009.1:0-17059 GCA_038526925.1 Pseudomonadota bacterium | reverse complement strand
TCGGCAATCCAGTCGATACGGTCGCGCGCAAAGGCGGCGGCTTCACCTATTTTTTTCTTACTTGGCGCAACTGCAACGGCTTCGCGATTACGCTCGTCCAGCCGCAAGATCAGCCGGCGCGCTTTCGGGTTGATTTCAAAGCGAACATTCACCGTTTCACCGGATTTTGTTCGCAATGCCATCTTGTCGCCTTTATCGATAATCATTAAATACGCCTCGACAGGATAATGCGATAAGCTTATGGGACTCCGGTTGAAAAGGGAATCAAACATGAAGAAATTAATGTACGGTGCGGCGGCGCTTACTCTTCTGGCAGCATGCGGCACTGAAGACGCAGCGACAGAAGTCACGATTGCCGAACCAACTCTGAAAGAGCTAACCGTTCGCGCAGGCGATGCGTCAGAAGCGGCAGCTGCACTGGCAGCAATGTCTTTGACCGATAGCGGCACAGGCGTCTTGTCGTTTGCTGGCAGCACAACAGACGGCGCGACCGCGACGTTTACCGATCTGACAATCACCGGCGAAGACGCCGTTAAAGTCGGCTCGCTCGTGCTCGAAGGCCTCGATATGGAAGGCGAGCAAGCGAATTTCGGTAAAATGAGCCTCAACGACATCACGATCACCGAAGAGGGTGAGGATGTCGAAGTGAACCTTGGCTCTATCGAGCTCGTCAATCCATCGCCAGAACTGGCTGGTTGGCTGGCTGCGAGCCTGAACGGTCAAGAAGTTCCATTCCCAGCAGCAGACAAAATCGTCTTCGATAGCTGGTCGATGAATGGCCTGACCGGCGATTTCAGTGACACCGAAGCAGAAGGTACGTTCGGGATCGATAAGATCGAAATCCGTGACATGACCGACCTGAAAGCTGCGAAGGCGACGATTAGCGGCGTGACGCTCGTAGGGACCGACGAATCCGAAGGCATGAACTTCGACGTCAAACTCGGCAGCATGACCGCCACCAATGTCGATGCGAAGTTTGTTCGCGCCATCCAGGAAAACGTGGATGACGAGGAAGCGATGGTCGCTGCCCTGATGGACATGGCCTACGACAATCCAATGGAGCCGGGCTACGACTCATTCAAACTTGATGCTTTGAATGTTGATGTTGCTGGCGCAGCCTTTGCGATCCCAAGCCTGGTTGCAGGCGTCGAGCGCAACGCCGCAGGTCAAGCGACAAAGTTCGTGACTGAGCCTTACACCATGACGCTAAAAGCTGACGGTGCCGGCGGTGAAGTCGGCGAAGCACTGCTCCAAGGCCTCAGCGTGATTGGGTATGAAGAGCTTGAAATGAAGGGCGCAAGCGTAATGTCTTATGACCCGGATCAAGACATCGTCTCGTTCGATGCGGGCGCCAACTATCTGGAGCTTGTCGACGGCGCGAAGTTCAGCCTGGGCGGCAAAATCGAAGGCTACAGCGCGTACACGCAAGACATTGCAAGCGCCTTCGATATCGAAGAGCTCACATCAGGCGCTGAGCCAGATCCTGCCGCAATGACGAATGCGCTCGGAAAACTGGTTTTCCACAATTTCGAACTGTCGATTGATGACAATTCGCTTTTGGACCGTGCTTTCAACGCAGCAGCAACCTCGCAGGGTGCAGATCCAGCTGAGATGAAGTCTCAAATCGGCATGGGCCTCGCCATGGCGCCGATGATGGCGCAAGGATCAGGCATCGACATGGCGCTTGTGACCGAAGCAACGACAGCTCTGTCTGGCTTTATCAGCGAAGGTGGCACGCTAACCTTCAAACTGAACCCAGAGACACCGCTTTCAGTCGCATCGATCATGGCAAACCCAGATCCAGCGGCCTACACGAAAGACTCGTTGGGCTTCACAGCGACGCAAAAATAAACGGACACTGATCCGCAAAACGAGCGCGCGATACATCACCGTATCGCGCGCTTTTCTTTTACGCTTCAAGCCAGCATAATAGAGCCATGAAACTTGCATTCTTCGGAGACGTCGTCGGCAAACCTGGCCGCCAAGCTGTACGCGAGCATTTGCCGAGCGTGCGCCAATCGCTCGGCCTGGATTTCGTCGTCGTAAATGCAGAGAACGCAGCCGGCGGCTTTGGTCTGACGGAAAACATCGCGAATGAGTTCTTTGATGCGGGCGCCGATTGCCTGACCCTTGGCGACCATGCCTGGGATCAACGCGAAGCCCTGACCTATATTGAGCGCGAACCGAGGCTGCTTCGGCCCTTGAACTATCCAGAAGCTGCCAGCGCGCCGGGCAAAGGCGCGCATTTATTTGTGCTCCCCGATGGGCGCCGCGTTGGCGTGATCCAGGCGCAAGGCATCGTGTTTATGAAACAGTTGCTCGAAAATCCGTTCGGCGCCGTCGATACAGCGCTTGATGAAATGCCGCTCGGCGTGGTCGCAGATGCCGTGATCGTCGATATGCATTGCGAGGCAACCTCTGAGAAAATGGCCATGGGGCACCACTGTGATGGCCGCGCCAGCGTGGTGGTGGGCAGCCATACGCATGTTCCCACCGCGGACCATATGATCTTGGCGAATGGCACGGCCTATCAAAGCGATGCAGGCATGTGCGGCGACTATGACAGCGTCATCGGCATGCAAAAGGACAATTCGCTGCGGCGCTTCTCCACTCAGTTGCCAGGACAACGCTATGAACCCGCTCTCGGCGAAGGGACCCTCTGCGGTCTTTACGTCGAAACAGACGATGCGACCGGGCTCGCAAAACGGTGCGAGCCGATCCGCGTTGGCGGGCAATTGTCTGAATTGCTGCCAACCCTTTGAATTCTCGGTGCAGCTGCGTTAGGCAGTGCACTTCAACAGACTGACGGTAGGAGCCACTATGGCTGGCCATAGTAAATGGGCAAATATTCAGCACCGCAAAGGTGCCCAGGATAAGAAGCGCGCGGCTTTGTTCTCGCGCCTTTCCAAAGAGATCACAATCGCCTCGAAAATGGGCGGCCCTGACCCAGACGGAAACCCACGCCTGCGCCTGGCAATCGCCAACGCGCGCGGGCAATCTATGCCGAAAGACAATATCAAGCGCGCTGTGGACAAAGGCCAAGGCGGCGGCGGCGAAGACTATGTCGATATCCGCTATGAAGGCTTCGGGCCTGGCGGTGTCGGGATCATTGTCGAAGCTTCAACCGACAATAAGAACCGCGCCGCGAGTGAAATTCGCACCGCGTTTTCCAAGAATGGCGGCAATCTCGGCGAAACCGGTGCTGTTTCATTCGGGTTCGAGAATGTTGGTGAAATCCAGTTTGCCACAGAAGCTGGAGACGAAGACACGATTATGGAAGCGGCCTTAGAGGCTGGTGCCAGTGATGTCGAAAGCGACGAAGACGGTCACTTCATTTACACCGAGCGCGAAGAACTCTCTGATGTCGCCTCTGCGCTTGAGGGCCAATTCGGTGAGATTGAAGCCAAATCAACCAAACTGATCTGGAAGCCGCAAAACACCGTGCCGATTGCTGGTGATGACGCGGAAAAGCTGATGCGACTGCTGGATGTTTTGGACGATCTCGATGATGTCGCGAACGTCTATGATAATTCCGAATTGTCGGCAGAAGAAATCGAACGCCTCGCAGGCTAGCGCTCAGCAAATTGATCACGGCCGAACAAAAAACCGTGAAAAATGAAATCAACGCTCGCAATTTTCATGGCGAATCGTCATATCGGCCATTCGAGACAAACCACCTTTGGACGATCTGATATGAAACTGATGCATCCTCTTTCCATTAGCCTGTTCGCGGGTGGACTCGCCGCAATCGCAACATTTTTCCTGAACGCAGGCGCGCAGGATCGTCCGACGATCACGACGAGCCAAGCGGATGTCGAAACGGCGATCTTTGCGGGTGGGTGTTTTTGGTGTGTGGAAAGCGATTTCGACAAGTTGCCAGGCGTTCTGGAAACGGTCTCAGGCTACACAGCCGGGAACACGACAAACCCGACCTATAAGACCCACACCAAACAGGGCCACTTAGAGGCGGTGAAAGTGGTCTATGACCCTTCTGAAATCGAGTATGGAGAGCTGGTCACTTATTTCATGCGCCACATCGATCCAACCGACGATGGCGGCCAGTTTTGTGACCGCGGAAACTCTTACCGCACCGCCGTTTTCGTAGGAAATGAGGACGAACGCTCGGAAGTAGAAGCACAGTTCGATGAGATCAATCAGGCCGGTATCCTGCCAGCGCCGATTGTCACGCGCGTGCTCGATGAGACGGCGTTCTATGAGGCCGAGGGCTATCATCAGAACTATTACCAGAAGAACCCAGCGCGCTATAAGCTGTACCGCGTTGGCTGCGGCCGTGATAAGCGCGTTGCTGACGTCTGGGGCGCAGCTGGCGACAGCTAGGTCCCACCACTAATCCTAAAACAATAATGTCAGCGTTTCAGGGCGCCGCTTGGTACGCATGACTTGCGCTATAGGCGGCAAGCGCCCAAATAGGCGCTGAACAGTACAATGGAGACCGCTTCTTATGACTGAAGCTGCCGCATCACCGCATGTTATGGACTCATCTGATCAAGCCTTCATGGCGGATGTCGTTGAAGCCTCGAATGAGCAACCCGTCCTGGTCGATTTCTGGGCGCCTTGGTGTGGGCCGTGTCGGACGCTGACCCCAACCCTTGAAAAGGTTGTCGGCGAACAGAATGGCAAAGTGAAGCTGGTCAAGATCAATACAGAAGAACACCCGGGCGTCGCAGGACAGATGGGCGTCCGCTCAATCCCGTCTGTGTTTGCCTTCGATAAGGGTCGTCCGGTGAATGGCTTTCAAGGCGCCCTGCCCGAGAGCCAAGTTCGCCAGTTCATCGAATCTATTCTCGGCGGAACAGACGGCGCAAAGCAGCTTCAAGAAGCCTTGGAACAGGCTGAAGCCGCCGCGCAGGCCGGTGACATTGGAACAGCCGCACAGCTTTACGGCGCGGTGATGGAAGCCGATCCAGAGAACGCTGCGGCAATTGCCGGGCTCGCACGCTGCTATCTCGCAAACGGTGATCATGACCGCGCGCGCCAGATCTTGGACACAGTCCCAGAAAACAAAATAAACGATGCCGCTGTGAAATCGGTCCGTACGGCCCTCGACCTGATGGCCGACACGCCGCTCGATGAAGATATGGCCCAAGCAAAAGAGAAAGTGGCCGCCAATCCAGGCGATCACTCTGCTCGGTTCGAACTTGCTGAAGCCTTGATGGCGCAGGGAAAAAGCAAGGATGCCGCCGATCATTTGCTGACCATTTTGGAAGCCAAACTCGATTGGGAAGAGGGCAAAGCGAAAGCCAAACTGCTCGACATTTTCGAAGCTGCAGGCCCGAAAGACCCAATCACCGTGGAGGGTCGACGCCGACTTGGCTCACTGATGTTTTCATAAGAACCGACATTAACCTCTCGCCGCGCCCCGCGATCACTCCATCTTGTGCTATAGGGTGAGGAGAACAGGAGCCGGTGTGACCGTCGAAACGTATCGAAAACCGACAGATTTACCCGAAACGATTGCGGTGTTTCCGCTGTCGGGCGTTCTCCTGTTTCCGCGTTGGTCCTTGCCGCTCAACATTTTTGAGCCCCGTTATCTCAACATGATTGATGATGCGATGGCGGGCACCAGAATGATTGGCATGATCCAGTCGAATAGCGATGATCGCGTGCATCCAAGCCTGGTGAGCACCGGATGCGCCGGACGGATTACCTCTTACTCAGAGACTGATGACGGACGTTATTTGATCTCTTTGACCGGGGTCTGCCGGTTTCGCGTTGCGCAAGAATTGAGCGCCGAAACACCTTACCGACAGGTTCAGGCTGACTGGCAGCCCTTCGCGCATGATCTCTCCTCGCCCCCCGACAATAGCCTCCCAGACCGGTTACACCTGGTGAACTCTTTGAAACGCTACACCCAGATCAATTCAATGGAAGTCGATTGGGAAGCGGTAGAGCACGCCCCTATGGAAACGCTTATCAATGCACTTTGTGCTGGGTGTCCGTTCGGAACCGTTGAGAAGCAGGCTTTGCTTGAAGCGCAAACGGTCGCGGACCGCGCGCAGACTCTGATTACATTGCTTGACATGGACGTGCCGGGCGATGACAGCTCGACCCTGCAATGACTGATACAAATACCGACACACCTAATAGCCCATGCGGCGTCAGCCCGCGCTTGCTTGAAGTTCTGATCTGCCCAGTCACGGGCGGGCCATTGGTCTTCGATAAGGACGCCTGTGAGCTGATCTCGAACAAAGCGAAACTCGCCTTCCCGATCCGTGACGGCTTGCCGATTTTGCTTGAAAGCGAGGCGCGCGATTTAGAGGCGTCCAGCTGATGAGCAAGCGTGCCTGGCCGACGGAGCTTCGTTTCTCAAAAAGCAAACGCGCTTTGAACGTCACTTTTGATGATGGCGAGGCCTTTGCACTGCCCTATAAACTGCTCCGGCTTGAGAGCCCATCAGCTGACGTCCAGGGTCATGGCAGCGGTCCGAAGCCGCCGCCGCCAATCGTCAGCGACGATATCTCGGTCGACAAAGCCGATCCGATCGGGCGTTACGCCGTGCGGATCCATTTCAGCGATGGGCATTCAAATGGGCTTTTTACCTGGGCCTATCTGCGCGAGCTTGGTGAGAAAAACGCCGCGGCCTAAACCTACTTACAGACAGACCCAATCATGCCTATATGCGATCAGCACAGTGGCTGGGGCGTTCGAGGACGGTCAGCTATCCGCCGACCTTAAGTTCCGTCAGGGAGCTGGCTCTGGACTGGACCGTGGTCCTATCTAACCGGCGCCCACCTAGTCTCTAGGTCGACGGGATACGAGACCAAGCCGGCGCCATCGGTCCTGTGCGCTTTTCAGCCTATCCCGCGCTAGTGCACGACATGCCAGGTCGTCTGGCGGCCTGCGAGATAATCGACGGTTTCGCCATTAAAGCAGGCATCCTGCTCGAGCTTAATCTGCGCGTATTGGCCATCCCATTCCGGCACTTTGGCTTTCACATTACCTTCGATCGCGTAGCAAGTGTTGGCATAGACGGGCCAATCGCCGCGCACTGGTGTGCCGTCCTGATCATCCCACATGCCGATTGTTGGCCCCGGCGCGTGTCCAAAAAAGCCAAGTGGATGGGTATAGACTGAGCAGATATAATCCTCTGCATCGCACTGCGCACGGGTATCGGCGAGCACCTGATTGCCGGTTTTGCCAACCGCGAAAGCGCCCGTGTGGTGATCCTGCCAGCGGTTTCCAACCGCCATGGCAGCTTTCAAACCTTCTGGAACATCGCTTTCGCCGAGATGCGCGATATAGCCCATTTCCTGCGTGTCGGTGCAGAGCTTGAGATAGCAGATCCCGACATCGGTATGAATAATATCACCGCGCTTGATTACGCCGCTCGTCCCGCAAAAAGATGACTCCGCTTCGCAGGCAAGACCCGGGCGCTGGACATTCACATACGGGTTGAACCATGGCGCCAAGTTCAAGTCTTCAAAACGCTGGCGGATGTACCAAGCGACATCATCTGTCGTTGTGACGCCGGGCGTGATGACTTTCGAAGAAAAGGCTTCGCTGATCACAGAGCGTGCCAAGCCGACAATGTGACCATAGGCTTCCATCTCGTGGTCACTGCGGGTTTCGATCCAACGAATAACAAGGTCTTCGGCGCTGACCAGTCGGCGCTCTAGGCGGCTTGGAAGCACGGATTCAAGCTTTTGGTGCAGACCGTGGGTCAGACCATCAGCCACGGGCCAATGCGAGGAAACATTGATGCCGATCCGCTCTGGGTCTTTTTCTTCGATCAGATCTGCGAGCGCTTGCCATTGCGCGTCCAAGTCGCCGCCTTCCCAGGCCGCCACATAAGGCGCGCCGAGGGGATAGCGATTGACCGTGAGCATTTCAAACGCATCATCGGTTTTGTGGAAGACCAGGATCGTGGTCCGCCGCGCCGCAAAAGCAGGCTGCGGGACAAGGGTGAAATAGACGGGATCTTCAGCATATTCGCGGTTGATCACGAGCCACATATCAAGCCCGGTCTCGTCCATCAGCTTTGGCAGCAGAGTCTCAAGTCGGTCGCGCGTCATTTCATTTTCTGGTGCGATGCGGTCGCGAAACTCCAGAACATCTCGTTCGCCCGTGACCTCTCGGCCTTGCTCAAAATCATTATAGCTTTGCGCCAAGGCCTGAGCGGCCAAAGTCGCGATTGCCAAAAGTCCCAGCAAAATAAAACGAACCATTACGGAGTGCACCTTCTCACCTAAAACCTGTTAGCGTCAGCATAGAGCGCGCGCGGCAGCGTGCAACGCAAATCGCATCGGTTTTGCGAGTGACTAAAGACGATGCGCGGCGAGTGTTTCGTAGATCGCCAGCGCCTCCTCATAAATGGCTTGATGCTGGTTCGGCACGTCCGGCAATTCGGCGGGGGCGTCGCCAAACCCTGTCGATTTCCAGACCGCATCATACCAATGCGGCGCCCACGCGCCGTCTTCCGGTTTTGGCCCCGCGGGCCAAGTGAGCATCTCCGCTTGCCATTCAATTCCCATTGCGGTGCAGAGCGCGCGCAGTTTCACTTCGGGGTCTCTCAGAATATCCGTACTATCGATGACGAGCGGCGTTTGGCCTTGCAGCTCAGCGGCGCGCTTGAACAGGCTTAGCTGCTGCGGAAAGCCGATGGCTTCCAGCGAGACAGTCTCCATTTTACGGGCATAGGACGGGATCACCCGCGCCGGATGACGAATCAAAAAAACATTCCGACAAGCGGCCATCCAATCGCGCGGAATTTCTGAGACCATGTGATGGGTCATATGCTTTTGGTAAAATACGGGCGCTTCCGGTTCGATCGGCCCGGTCAAACGGGAAATCACCTGATCGGGCGCGCTGCTTTGGCTCGCGAAGATCTCTTCCGACATCGGATGCACAAGCCCGGTCGCCTTGAGATACGCCGCGTAGAAAGGTTCATCCACACACTGACAGTCAGAGCGCGCGCCAAAGCTTCGCATCATCGTCGTCGACATATTGCGCGGGCCTGACCACATCGCTATGCGCAGGGGTGACGCGGTCATGTGATCGGCGTCAGATTGGTATCCACCAGCGCTTTGTAGAGATCTGAAAGTCGCTGTGTCATCGGACCGTTAAGATTGGCGAGCACGCGGCCATCGACTTCGCGAACAGGCGTCGTACCCGCGAACGTCCCCGTGATGAAGGCTTCGTCGGCTGAATAGACGTCGAACAGTGAGAAACGCTTCTCAAACACCGGAATTCCATTCTCTCGGCAGACCCGGATGATGTTTCCGCGCGTGATCCCGCCGAGACAGTATTCTGGCGGGCTCGTCCACACTTCACCGTCCCGGACGATGAAGAAATGAGTCGAGTTGCAGGTCGCCACAAAGCCGTCTGGATCCAGCATAAGCGCCTCATCGGCGCCCGCCTTGTCGGCCTGGATGCAGGCAAGAATACAATTCAACTTAGAATGCGAATTGAGCTTCTGATCCTGCTCGGCTGGCCCGGTCCGCCGAACATGCGCGGTGAACAAGGAAACGCCCTTGGCTTGGATCTCCGGCACGGGCGACTTGTATTCTGGAATGATCACGATGGTCGGCGGCGTAATCGTAAAGCGCGGGCCTTGATACGGCGTCTTCTTTACCCCGCGCGTCACCATCAACCTGATATGCACGCCCTCCATCATGTCCTGGGCTTTCAGGCAGTCGAACAATTGCTGGGCGAGCTCATCAGGGGTGAGGCCGATATCCATATCAATGGTCTTCGCCCCGGCATACAGCCGCTTCAGATGGGTCTCGAGAAACGCCACGCCGCCCTTATGGACCCGCATCCCCTCCCAAACGCCATCGCCTAAGAGAAAGCCGCTCTCAAACACCGAAACAGTTGCCTCGTCGCGGTGTTTAAGCGCGCCATTGATGGAGACTCTGATGTCCGCATTGCGCTCATCATAGACATAGTCGTGAACGCCGTGCGCATCGTCCATCATGGTCTAGCCACCCACACGCCGCTCTTGGCCTGCCCAATATGGCTCGCGCAGATCTTTGCGCAGGATTTTACCCGATGGATTGCGCGGCAGCGCCTCGATGAAGTCGACCGATTTCGGGCATTTGTAACCCGCAATCTTTTCACGCGCCCAAGCGATGATGCTGTCCGGGCTTGGATTAGCGCCATCCTTGGCAACGATAATGGCTTTGACCGCCTCGCCCCATTTTTCGTCTGGAATGCCAATCACCGCGACATCTGCGACCTCTGGGTGGCCGAAGATCGCGTTTTCAACCTCGGCCGGATACACATTTTCGCCGCCAGACACGATCATGTCCTTCACGCGATCATGGATGAACAGGAAGCCGTCTTCATCGAAGTAGCCCGCATCTCCGGTATGGAAAAACCCGTTCCGGATTGCGTCTTCGGTCGCCTCCGGGCGGTTCCAATAGCCTTTCATAACGAAGCCAGATTGGATCACGATTTCTCCGACTTCACCGGTTGGAACTGATGCGCCGGACGCATCAACGCAGCGAATGATGGTGGAGGGATATGGCACGCCGCAGGAGCGGAGTTTGCCCCAGCTCGGATTGTGCGCCTCTGGCGGCAAATAGGTTCCACCACCCACCGTTTCCGTGAGGCCGTAAAGCTGTGTGAACTGCGCGCCCATTACCTCAACGGCGGTCTTGAGCAGATCCTCAGTGATCGGAGACGCGCCATAAAAGACCTGTTTCAGTGTGGAATAGTCGCGCTCCCGGAAGTCCGGCATTTGCGACAGCATCAATATTACCGCAGGCACCCAGAACGCGTGATTGATCTTCTGGGTTTCAATCAGATCGAGGATTTCAGCCGGATTGATCTCCGGCAGCACCACCGTTTTTGCGCCTTGCGCCGTCGCCAGCAGACCCGCATTCACACCCGCGACATGAAAGAGCGGCATCGCGTTCATGACGACTTCGCCTGCATCATAGCCCGCCCATTGTAGAGACCCTGCCTGCTCCATGAAGGACTCATAGTTTGCATTGGTCAGCATAACGCCTTTTGGCAAGCCCGTTGTGCCGGACGTGTAGAGCTGGATGACATCATCATCGTCGAGCGTTTTCACATCCGGTGCGGCGGTGTCCTGGCTGTCACGCCATGTGGTGTATTCAGGCCAACCTTCGCGTTCGCCCTCGACAGCGATGATATGCTCAAGGTGGGGACACTCGTCTTTGATCTGATCGATCATGTCGAACCATTCAGGCCCAACAAACAGGACAGAAACCTGCGCATCCGATAGAATGAACTGAACCTCAGGGGCCGCGAGGCGCGTGTTCACCGCATTCATAACAGCGCGGATTTTGGCGCAGCCGTACAGCATCTCATAATAGAGCGCTGTGTTCTTCGCGAGGTAGCCGATCCGCTGATTGGCCCCGACGCCAAGAGCGCTCAGGCCATGCCCTACTTGATTGGCGCGGGTGTCGAGTTCAGCGAAGGTTGTTTCCTCGCCATTACACCAGAACGCCATTTCACTGCCGCGAAGTTCGGCCTGAACCCGCGGGACATCAGCAACATGCGGCATGATTTTCGTATCGAGCATGGCCCATCATCTCCCAGACATTTTGTATTTTCATTTGTTTTAGGCAACATTCTGGACTTGGAAAGCCCAATCGAACACGGTTAGAGTTCGGTAGACGTCTGGGGAGGCAATCAAGCATGGCAAACGCCCAAAGCATTATTCTTCATCAGTTTGATCGCTCGCCTTATTCGGAGAAAATTCGATTAGCGCTCAGAATGAAGAATTTGGGTTGGGCCTCGGTGGAAATTCCATCCATCATGCCAAAGCCAGATCTGATGCCGTTGACCGGCGGATATCGCCGAACGCCCGTTATGCAAATCGGCGCCGATATCTTTTGCGACACGTCAATCATGCTGAGCGAGCTGGAAAAGCGGTTCGAAATTCCGTCACTGAATTTGCCGGGTCATGAGGGCCTCGGGCGCATGGTCGCCGGGTGGACAGACGGAAAGTGGTTCCAGACAAGTGTCGCCGTTATTTTCGGCGCAATTGGCGAACATATGCCGCAAGAATTCATCGATGACCGCACCAAAATGTCTGGCCGCGCCTTCGATGTGGACGCGATGAAAGCCGCCGCCCCCTTCATGCAGGACCAATGGCGCAGTCAGCTGATGTGGATTGAAGAGCGCCTTGCGGGCGGCCGGTTAGCCGGGACAGGCGACTGGCTGGTCGGCACCAAGCCCGGCATGGTGGATGTCCATGCCTTTATGAACCCCTGGTTTGTCGAAAAGAACATTCCAGACTTCCTCGAAGCCTGTTTTGAATCCGCACCTCTCACACAGGATTGGTATCGCCGCTTGAAAGAGTTCAAAGGCCAGGCTCCGGAAGAGATTAGTGGCGCTGAAGCGGTTGAGATCGCAAACCACGCAGCGCCTCGCCTGAAACCAGCCTCGACAGCGGGGGATCTTAGAGATTTTGAACCCGGCGACCGCGTTGCGATTGCGCCGGATGACTATGCCAAAGACTGGGTTGAGGGCGATCTCGTGATTGCCAATTCAGAACGCGTGATCATCGCTCGACAGGATGAACGCGCAGACAATCTGCACGTTCACTTCCCGCGCGTCGGCTATGTTCTGCGCCAGGCATAAGCGGGCGCTGGCTCAGTTTCTGCTTTCGGCTCATCGCCAGCAATCAGTGTATCGGCGAAATAGTGATTTCGGTCACGGTGGCCCGCTTCGTCTTCGCGGACGGCGATAACGACATCTCGAAGCCGTGCATTTGCGGGCAGGTCCCAATAATCGATGGCGATTTGCGGCGCAGGTCCGTTCTCTAACCGGCCTTCATCAATCTCACGCAGATAATGGGTATAGCTGGTGACCGCCTCTTCCTCGAAATACCCGATGACGCGATGCGCAGTTTTCGGCGCGAACAAGTAGAGGAAGAAATAGAAATTATAGAAAATCGCCTGGGCAATCATGATCAGACCGCGTTCAAACAGGGTGGGTTGCGCAACCTGAATAAACGTCATCAAGTGCATGCGCTCATTTTCAGCTTCATCGAGCAATTCTTTGACCCAGCCTTGATCATCGCGCATCCGACGGATTGAACGGAGGTGTTGCAAAAGGCCAGCCACCATGCCGGGCACCGCCGCAACGGTCTCCAAAACAACCGCGCGATGGCCATAGCGTTTGCGGAAAAACAGATCGGCGAAAAACCGCAGAAACTTCACGAAGGCAAAGGCGATACGATCCCTCAGCCCTTCGGGTTTACGGTGGGGTTCGACATAGCTCATTTGCGGTCTCCTTGGCCTTACACAGAGTAGGTAAGAACCCTTAAGACGGGCGTGAGACGCAGAATCGCCGCGCGACAGAATGTGCCAATGGTTTCGGCTCAGCAGGCCTTATCGAAGCGATAGGCCACGAAATGAACCGGGTCGCCATTTGAGTAATTGAGCGCATAGACCGGATCAGATTCCGTGACACAGAGGGAAGCTTCGCTCGCCTGTTCAAGAAGCGTATCGCGCACCTCTTCGGCGGGCGGAATACAAGCGTCCCCAAGCGCTTCGCAGCGGCGCGGCGGGCTACCACGTCCTTCCAAATTGACCAAATAGACGACGGGATAAGCCGCTTCATCTGCTGGCAAAATCATCGGCGTTTCCGGCGGGTGCAGGTTCTGCGTCCCAAACGTCATGACATAAGACGGTTCTGCGTAGCCAACCGCGAGAATGCGATCCGGGCTCACAGCGCCGCTGTCACAGGTCTCGCTTGGCACGCCGCAAACCCCTTGCAGGGCAAGGCGGGCGCTCTCCGTGGGCTGGGCCCAGAGCTGGCTTGGCAACATGTCAGTGCGGACGTGCCAGCCGACGAAGAGGCTTACCAAAACACCAAGCGCCGCAGCGGCGCCAAGCTTGCGCATAAACACCGCGACGCACGATCCAACAAGCACAACTGCCCCAAGCCCCCAGAACCAAAGCGGGAAGTTCAAGTAAGCCGCCCACTGCTCGATGACCGCCTCGGGCGCGACGGTTTTGAAGTCGCCCGCCGCTTCCGTCTTAATCAGACGCGCGGCCATGGGCGAGCTGATGAAGAGCAAAAGCGCCCCGCCGAATGCATAGATGCCGAAGCTCAGCCATTTTGAGAGAGGCACTTTTGCCCCGTCCATCATCTTCACCCCGGCCCAACCGCAAAGCAGCCCCATGGCCGGGTAAGCTGGCATAATATAATGGCTAAGACGCGTTGGCATGAGCTCAAAGAAGATCGTTGTCAGCAGCGCCCAGGCAACCAGGAAGCGGACCGCGCGTGTCTCGTCTGTCACGGGCGCGGCATCAGCCATCGACCAGCGCGTTTGCCATTCAGGCCGTGTGCTGAGCCACCAGAAGCCGACAATGATCAAACCTGCGAAGGCCGACGGCGCGCCGTTCCCAAGCTCGCCGGGCAAGATCCAAGTCGCCAGGGCGGTCAGAGCGCCTAAGGCGAGGAGGACGAACATCGCATCCGTCCCGCGCTTACGGGCCGCATCTGTTGATCCGCGCAAGTGCTTCCAGGCCAAGGTAATGCCGGGGATAAGCAGTAAGACCGCTGGGAAGAACCAGACCGGGATGTGGCTCAAATGGTAAAGCGGCCAGCCCGCATGACCTTCCGAGGCGCCCGCGAATTTGTCTTTCAGATCTTTACCAATGGCGCCTTCCAAAAAGGTGCCATCTGTCGCGAACTGTATCGCGATCAGCCATGGCAAGAACATTGCCGCTGCGAGTGCGGGGCCTGGCCACCAGATCAGAGGGCGCCACCAATCCCCGCCTTTGCCTTCGCCTGCTTTCGCCCAGACCCAGGCACCGAGGCCCGCATACGCCGCAACCATAGGTGTCACGGGCCCCTTAATCAAAAGTCCGCAGCCCATAGCAAACCAGAAGACCAAGGCCATACGTCTGGGGTTCTCGGCCTGTCCCATATACAGCCGCGCGAGCGCGCCAATCCCCCATGTTGTTAGAAAGACCAGTACGCCGTCTGTTTTCGAAATATGCGCCTCACTGGTCACAAGCAGCGTCGCCCCGAACAAAGCTGCGCCTAAGAAGGCGGCTCGCCGACCTATGAGCGCAATGCCGCACCAGAAGGTTGCGAGCGTCGCGAGCGCCGCGCCAAGCCAGCTCGGTACGCGATAGGTCCAGATATCGAGCTTCTCTTCATCTCCAAGGACCTGCGTTGCGCCCGCCTGCAGCCAATGAATACCGGCGGGTTTCTTGTTCCGATACTCGTCCTGATAGCGAATGATCAGATAATCACCGGTCTCGATATACTGCTTAGAGGCCTGGGCAAAACGGCTCTCATCGCGGTCCAACGCCGGGAGATTGAAAACGCCGGGCGCCGCCGCCGTCAGCGTGATCGCGAACAAAATGACCCAAGCTTTCCAGCCAGATGAGAGACGATCGAGCAAATCCATAAGTTTGCTCATATCCTGAGCCTCTGCCGTTGAATAGCGGGACAATGCGGACTAGCGTCGCTCAAACGCATAAAAATGGGAGAGGGCATGTCCTGGTGGTTCAAGATTGATCTGTGGAAGCGCGTAATCGTTGCGCTGATACTGGGTTTAGCCTGCGGCCTCGGCCTGCGTTACGGCATGGGCGCGGAAGCAGGCGGCTCTTTCGCCGAGAGCTGGATAAGCTGGGCGGGTGACCTGTTTCTGCGGTTGATCCGGATGCTCATCGTTCCGTTGATCTTCTTCACGCTTGTATCCGGGATCATCGCAATGGGAGACCCGAAACGCCTCGGCAGTTTGGGCGTGCGGACGATCGCGACCTACTTCTTCACCACAGCGATTGCGGTCACCCTCGGCCTCATCATGGCGACGATTTTCCAGCCCGGTGCGAGCCTGTCGCCAGAAACGTTTGCCGGCGCAGATACAAGCCGCATGAGTGATGTCGCTGAAAGAGCGGCGCAAGCCGGCGGGATCGTCGATCGATTGCTGGCCATTGTTCCGACCAACCCGGTCCAAGCCTTGGCCACGGGCAATATTCTGCAGATCATTTTCTTCGCGATCATGTTCGGCGTCGGCATTCTGATGGCCGGGAAGATCGCTGAGCCCGTCGCTAAATGGTTTGACGGTGCCTCTGAGGCGATGATGAAAGTGACGATTATCGTCATGGAAACGGCGCCGATTGGCGTGTTTGCGCTGATGGCGACCGTCATGGCAACGCAGGGTCTCGGCGTACTTCAAAGCCTCGGAACATTGGCGATAGCGCTCTATCTCGCCTGTTTCATCCACATCATCGTCACCTATGGCGGTTTGATCATCAAAGGCACGCTTCGCCTGCCCTTCATTCCCTTTATGCGCGGCATTACGGATGCGCAGGCCGTCGCCTATTCGACCGCCAGTTCATCCGCGACCTTGCCTGTGACAATCACCTGCGCAGAGGAAAACCTTGGGATTGATAAGGCGGTCGCTGGCTCTGTTCTGCCGCTCGGCGCGACCATCAATATGGACGGCACCGCGATTTATATCGGCATGGTCGCTCTGTTTGGGGCGCAGGCCATGGGGATCGAGGTGAGCCTCACCCAATATGTCTTGGTGGCTGTTATGGCGACGCTGGTCTCCATCGGCGCGGCAGGCATCCCAAGCGCCGGACTCTTCTTGTCTGGCTTGGCCTTGGCTCAGGTCGGCATTCCGGAAGAACAAGCGTTCTTGATTATTGGCTTCATCCTGCCCTTCGACAGATTGCTCGATATGATGCGAACGCTAACGAATGTGACCGGCGATAGTGCCGTAGCAACGGCCGTTGCGAAATGGGAAGGCGAGCTAAACGAGGATGTGTTCCGCGCTCAGGACAATCTCTCAGCGCATGTCGATGAAAGAGATACCGCGTCACCGGCTTAGATCGCGCCGCGTACAATCTCACCAATCATTTTCGCTTCACTGGCGCGCGGCGAGCCCGTGCGCCAAGCAATGCCAATCCGCCGCCCGATCAAAGGCGTTTCAAACGCTTGCAGGTCGACCTCCGCGCCAGACGTCACGCCCGCATCGATCGCGAGCTTAGGCAATAATGACACGCCAAGACCGCCCGCCACCATATGAATGAGGGTCGGTAGGCTCGTGGCCGTGACATCCGCCCCGCCCCGCTTGCTCGGCAAACGGCAAATGGAC
>JBCBGJ010000008.1:0-17140 GCA_038526925.1 Pseudomonadota bacterium | reverse complement strand
CCAAGCCCGTACCAGCGAGTGCTGCCGCAGCGGGTGCGCACATGAGAGTTTTTTTCATACTCTTCCCCTTGTGTCTGCCGTGACAACACTATTGTCTCACGACCGCAGGTTCTTACGGACGATTCCGTACCCCCCTGTCTCTAAGCGGGTTTTATGCCAAGCGCGAGACATGGTTGCATAAGTATTTGCGTCCAGGGCGTTTTTTTATAGGTGCGCGGCGGAATTGCAACAGGAACCGCCGGATTCTTGACCTCCCAGTGTCTCAATTTCGCCTTACACGACGGGGTGTGAGCGCGTATCAGTCGTTCAGCGTTCGCCCACGTTCTGTGACCGCTTTTCGAGCGGCTTCAACGCTTTGCGCCGTGACGCCCTCAGCGTGTTCCGCAGAGCGTTTCACTTCGAGTCTCTGCCCCTCACCAAACGAGGTCGCAAAACCATCGTCAATGATCCGCTTATAGTTACGGAGCAGATTTGGGTCGCATGTCGCCATCTCCTGAGCGAGTTTTTGCGCAGCTGGCAGAAGATCGTCAGCTGAGTAGACGCGATTCACGAGGCCCCACCGTTCGGCGGTTTCTGCATCTAAGAAGTTCCCGGAAAAAGACAGCTCTTTGGCGCGACTGATTCCGATCAAGCGAGACAGTTTCTGGCTGAGCCCCCAGCCAGGCATGATTCCAACGCGGGCGTGCGTATCAGCAAACTTGGCGTTCTCGGATGCGAGCAAGACATCACACATTAAAGCGAGTTCAAATCCGCCTGTAATCGCAAATCCGTTAATCGCGCCGATGATCGGCCACGGGAATGAAGCAAGCCCCTTAGCAAGATCGATCTCGCCGCCATCAGCGCCAAGCGCGAAGCCGGTTTGCCCCGCTTCTTTCAAATCGACGCCGGCAGTGAACGCGCGCCCAGATCCAGTTAAGATAGCCACGCGAACCGTGTCATCCTCAGCCAGGTTCGCAAAGGTCTGCACCAGCTCGGCCCGCAATGCGCGGCTCAGCGCATTCAAAGCGTCAGGGCGATTCATGGTGACAATGGCGACGGGGCCGTCGCGCTCAACTAATACGATTTTCTCAGACATGCTGATCTCCTGACATTCAAAACCTGACATCCCTTGCGATAACCGCCCCAGCGGAAACCAAGACCTAAGCGATCGGCGCAGAATCTTTGCGGAGGAAGCGCCGATAGAGCGCAATCCCTAGCCCAACCAGCGCGATTAAGGCTGCCGGAATGAAAGTCGCAAGCTTCAAGGGTGTCATTATGGCTTTGAGCCATATCAAGCTTTCATCACCAGAGAGAATGAATAATTGAACCGTGTTTTCAATGACATCTGCCGGAATACAGATGAAAGCAGGGAGCGCGAGAAGCGGTCCGGCTTTGCCGAAAAACCGCAATGCCATTCCGGCAAAGAAACCGCCATACGCAAGCGGATAGAAGTAATCGAGCACCAGCGTCATCCACCAATGCGCTGATCTTTGTTCGGGCGTCATCGCCCCGACCACAGCGCGGATCTGGTCCGGATCACTGATCTCATCAATGATGTGTAGATCGTAAGCTTGGATCCAGGCGCCGAAGCCAAGCGTCAGCGCGAGAAATGCCAATCCCAAAAAGACGATCGTCTTCCCATTCGTTAAAAACGCTTTCATCGTATCCCTATTGCTCCCCAACAAGTATTTCAGGCTCGGCGCCCTGGTCCTTCACCAAGGCCGAGAGCGCATTTTGGACGTCCGCGAGCTGCGCCTCATTAGTCCCGCGTGCAATAAGAGCGACGCCATGATCGTTCACGGTTTTAAACCATGGGTAGGATCCAATGCTCACGCCTTCGTATTGGTCTGATAATTGTCCGAGTGCTTCTGCGAGTTCGCCCTCTCTCAAATCGTTTCCCCGTACCGTCACGCTTTTCACCACAGCGCCGGTTTTAAGACGGTGTCCGATATCGCCCAACATGCCTTCGACAATTTTAGGAACTCCCGCGAGCGTGAACACATTTCCCGTTTGAAAACCGGGTGCGCCGGAAACAGGGTTATCGATCAAGCTGGCCCCATGTGGAATACGCGTCATGCGGCGGCGCGCGGGCGTAAATTCTGTATCCATTTCTGCGTAACGCGCGGCGAGCATTTTCACGACGTCTGGATGCTCTCCAATATCCACGCCGAACGCCGCAGCGATGGCGTCAGCGGTAATGTCGTCATGCGTTGGGCCAATTCCGCCAGTCGTGAACACATAGGTATAAGTCGCCCGCAGCGCATTCACGGCGTCGACGATCCGGTCTGTCTCATCCGGCACGATGCGGACTTCGCGGACTTGAATGCCGTACGGCGCCAGAAAGCCGGCAATGGTTTGCGTATTGATATCTCGGGTGCGGCCCGACAGGAGTTCGTCCCCAATCAGGCAAATCGCGGCAGTTACAGGAGCAGTCATCGCCCTTGCCTAAACGATACGCGCTTCGAAATTCAACATAAATCTCATTTGCACACGCCGCCGCACCTCTCGCTTGACGATGGTTAGAAATCGACCCACCTCACGGGCTATGGCAAAACCAGACATACAGATATGGACCGATGGGGCATGTAGCGGCAATCCGGGCCCCGGCGGTTGGGGTGCATTGCTTGTCGTGGGCGGCAAGCGAAAAGAACTTCATGGCGGCGATCCAGACACGACCAATAATCGGATGGAGCTTATGGCCGCCATCGAAGCGCTCACCGCGCTGAAAAAGCCGAGCCAAGTTACGCTGCATACGGACAGCACTTATGTCAAAGATGGCCTCACCAAGTGGATCCATGGCTGGAAACGCAATGGCTGGAAAACCGCCGCGAAGAAGCCGGTTAAAAACAAAGACCTCTGGCAAGCGCTCGAAGCAGCCTGTGAGCGACACGACATCAAATGGGTCTGGGTCAAAGGGCATGCAGGCGATGAAGGCAATGAGAAAGCTGATGAGCTTGCCCGCCTAGGCGCCGAAGAGGCCAAAGGCTCATAACACGATTGTGAGCCTGCGTTCTGTGCCGTCATGATAAGAAATTTCCTCTATTGAGAGGAGCTCCCATGAGATTATTTCTAGCTGCATCTGCGGCCGCATTGATTGCCGCTTGCGGTCAAGCAGCGGTTCCCGCATCGGAACGCGCTGCGGTCACCGTGCCCGCGGAAGATACGAAACTGCTCGCTGTCATGAGCTACGCCGATTGGTGCGGCAGCTGCAAAGCGCTCGACCCGAAAGTGAAGGCCGTCCAGGCATCCAACACGTTTGACGGCGTTGCCTTCGCAACCATCGACTATACCAGCCGCGATCAAGACGCCTTCTTCGCCGATGCTGAAACGCTTGGTGTTGCTGGCGCGATGCGCGCGACCTTCCCTGATAAAGTCAAAACTGGCCGCCTATACCTCGTAAACCTCGACAGCGGCGAGGTCGTTGGAACAGTCGATAAATCAATGGATGAAGCCGCCATCACGGCCGCTATCACAGAAGCCGCCGCACTTTCTTAGAAAAAAATTCTGACCTTTGTCAGGATTGCCTCCCTTCATTCGTCTTGTTGACAGATCCAGCAATCACGCAGGATCTTAAACGCAAGACCTCTGAAGGGAGGATTTTATTATGGCTAAGTTTGTTTTGATGCTGCCACACGCCCCGGATCGCTACACCAATCTCGGGGAAGAAGAGTTCATGGACCTGATGAAAGACTATATCGGTTGGGTCGAGGACATGACCGAAAAAGGCAAGTTCGAGGGGGGTGAAAAGCTTCTCGACGAAGGCGGCAAAATTATCACCAACACGTCTGGATCGATCGAGGTTCACGATGGTCCATTTGCGGAGGCCGCAGAGATCCTCGGTGGCTATATGGTCATCAATGCTGAGGACTATGATGAAGCCGTCGAGATTGCGCGGTCTCACCCGCACATGAAGTATAATGAGACCATCATCGTTCGCCAGACAGACGCTTCTGCAGACGAATGAGCGTCGCCGGTGATATCCACAAACTGCTAGACGAAACCGTCCGGCGTGAGCGAGGCTGGTTAATCTCCGGCCTCGTCTCAAAATTCGGTCCCGGTAAAGTCGAGCTCGCCGAGGATGTTGCGCAAGACGCCATCGTCAAAGCGCTCGCGACCTGGCCCTATAAAGGCGTGCCTGATAATCCACGCGCCTGGCTGCGCCGCGTTGCCGGCAATGCTGCGCTTGATCGCGTCCGGCGCTCGGCTCGAGAGTTCGGCGTCGATGATGATTGGGATTTTGCGACAGAAGAGCATGACGTCATCACACCATCGCTGAGTGATCCTGAACTTGATCTGATGGTGCTGTGCTGTGATCCAGCGCTTGAGCCTAAGGACCAGCTCTTTCTGGCCTTGAAGACCGTGTGCGGCTTTACCGCCGCCGAGACGGCCGCCTTGTTCTTTATGTCTGAGGATGCGCTGTTTCAGCGCCTCGCGCGTGCCAAACGCAAACTCAAAGCGCAATCGGGTGAACTTGCCCGTTTCCCAACGCGGTTTGCGCTGAACGCTCGCCTGCCCCAGCTCTTGAAGGTCATCTATTTGATGTTCGCCTGGGGCTTCCTGCCGAGGCGCGGCGAAGACCTCTTCCGCCAAGACATTTGCCATGAAGCGCTGCGCCTTTCGGATGGCTTATTCGCGGCCACCGAAGGCAAAGCAGCGGGTCATCATGCCCTGCACGCCCTGCTCCTCTTTCAAATGTCACGCCTACCCGCCCGCGCTTCGGACGATGGGCGCTTGATTACGTTGGAAGATCAGGACCGCGCCCTCTGGAATAAGGATATGATCTTCGATGGGTTCCAGCATCTGGAAGCCGCGAAATCGAGCGATGAGCTGACCCGCTATCATTTGGAGGCTGGCATCGCTTCGATGCACGCCCAAGCCCCGACCTGGGAGCAAACTGATTGGGCGAGCATCTCGCGCCTTTATGAACTCCTAAACGCGCAAGCACCTTCCCTATCAGTGCTCGTGAACTGGGCGGTGAGCTTGATGCTTAAAGGCGACCTGCAAGGCGCCGAGGACACACTTCAAATTGCGGGAGAGCAAGCTGGCGCTCAAAAGTTCCCAGCCTTCCACCTCGCCACAGCCAAACTCGCCGAGCTCAGAGACGATAGCGAAAGCGCCCGTACCGCCCGCGAACGAGCTAAAGCGTGTCAGGTCTCCGCGCCCGTTGCGGAATTCATTGAGCGAGAGCTCGGTGCTCTCGACTAAGCTTCGCCGAAGCGGCCATCTTCGATTATCGCGTCATAGTCCGCTTGGATCTGCGCATATTTCATGTCGATGCCGATTTTCATCGTTTTGTGCGTGAAGATGTAAAGACGGTCGGCCTCAACACATTCAGCAACCCAGTCAGCCACCGCATTCGGATCAAGACCGCCGCGAATGACCTCGTTCATCATTTGAAATTGAGGGTCATCTTTCGCTTGCTCGGCGGTGACATCGCTTGAAGGCGCACCGAAACCGGTTGTGTGGATGTTGGTGTTCACCCAGCCCGGGCAGAGAACGCTGACGCCGATCTTGTGAGGCATGAGCTCCGCCTTGAGCCCTTCCGAATATCCGACGACCGCATATTTGGTGGCATTGTAAGGCCCCATGCCGCCGGGCGCGACGTGCCCTGCCATGGATGCAGTATTGATGAAGTGCCCGCCTTCACCATGCGACTGGATCAGCGGCGTGAAAACCTCTACACCGTACACCACGCCGAGAAGGTTGATATCGACGATCCACTTCCAATCTGCGATCGGAATCTCGCCAGGCTGCCCGCCTTTGCCGACGCCCGCATTATTGGCGACGATATGAACTTTACCGAAATGATCGATGGTCGCTTGAGCGGCGGCTTTAACCTGCTCAACATCAGCCACGTCGCAGACAACCGAGGCGATCTCGTTGCTGTCTTTGGACAGTTCGGCCACAGCTCGGCTGAGGCCTTCTTCATCTCGGTCGGCCAGCATGACGCGTGCGCCGCGCTTTAGGAAGCTTCGCGCCATTGCGAGACCTAGCCCGCTTGCACCGCCCGTGACAAAGGCAACGCGTCCTTCGATATCACTCATCTCAACTTCTCCTATAAGAAACGGCCTGCCAGGCATGCCCCGCAGGCCGTTTCCATGTGTTTCGTTCTGTAGGACGCCTTAGGCGCTCACTGTGCCTTTTACGAAGCCCGCGAGGCGCTCATTGATGATCTGATCAGCCTCAGCCATGATCCGATCGATGAGCTCCTTACAAGTCGGAATGTCATAGATCAGGCCCGCAACCATGCCGCAAGACCAGGCGCCGGCGTCCATTTCACCATTCATCATGATGCGCGGATAAACCCCGGCGACTTCTTCAATGATGTCTTCGAATTTCAGATCCGCGCCGAGTGCTTTTTCTTTCTCAAGCAGACGCTCAACCGCATCGTTGGTCAGCACGCGTTCTGTGTTGCGCAGCGGGCGCATGACCAGACGCGTATCAAGCTCAGACGCCGCGACGATGGCCTGCTTCACATTCTCATGCACGGGGGCTTCTTTGGTCGCGATAAACCGCGTGCCCATATTCATGCCTTCAGCGCCCATGGCGAGCGAGGCGACCAGCGAACGCCCGTCAGCCTGACCGCCAGATGAGACGAATGGGATGTCCAGCTCATCCGCCGCGCGCGGCAGCAGGATCATGTTCGGGATGTCATCCTCGCCTGGGTGACCGCCGCACTCAAAGCCATCAACGGAAACGGCGTCACAGCCAATGTCCTGAGCCTTCAAGGAGTGGCGTACAGAGGTGCATTTATGGATCACCTTGATGCCTGCATCTTTGAGGTGCGGCAGAACTTCCGCTGGGTTGCGCCCCGCCGTTTCGACGACCTTCACACCGCCATCAATGACGGCTTTCACAATCGCCGGGTAATCTGGCGGGTTCAGGGTCGGCAGGAACGTGATGTTCACGCCGAATGGCTTGTCTGTCATGTCGCGACATTTCGCGATTTCATTGGCGAGATCTGCTGGGGTCTTCTGTGTCAGACCTGTGATGATCCCGAGGCCTCCAGCGTTTGAAACGGCAGCCGCCATTTCCGCGAAGCCGACATAATGCATACCACCCTGGATGATCGGGTGCTCGATACCAAACATTTCGGTGATGGCGGTTTTCATTCGAGTCTCCTCCTTGTTCTCGGGCACAATGTCCCTCAAACTGCGTTGAAACAAGTCTGACTTAGGGGAAGCGAGATGCCAATGAAACTGTTTCTGCATGGGGTTCCGGACACGCCCAGCATGTGGGACCCGTTGATCGCGGAACTTGGTCTCGGGCAAGACGAATACCGCGCCCCCGCCATGCCAGGCTTTGTGACGCCAGCGCCGAAGGGGTTCGGTTCCACCAAAGAAGAATATGTCGACTGGTACATTTCAGAGATCGAGACCGCACATGCCGGGCAAGGCCCAGTTGATTTAGTCGGCCATGATTGGGGGGCGATTATTACGGTCCGGGCCGCGAGCCTGAAACCAGAATTGGTGCGGACCTGGTGTGTCGCGAATGCGCTACCTCATCCCGATTATAAGTGGCACTCCATGGCCCGGATGTGGCAGACGCCAGTCATCGGCGAGATGATCACTGCGATCACGCGCAAGGAACAGCTTTGCAAAGCACTCCACGCATCAGGCATCCCAGCCGATCTTGCTTCTAAAGAAGCCAGCCATTGGTCGTCTCATATGAAGAAGTCTATTCTTCGGCTCTATCGCTCTGCCACGACCGCTGGCACAGATTGGTGGCCTGAAACCAAAAACCTGCCTGAACAGGGTATGGTCTTCTGGGGCGTGGACGACCCGTATGTTCCAGTCGAGATTGCGGACAAATTCTGCGAGGCGACGGGCGCAAAACTCTTGAAGCAAGAGAAAACCGGGCATTGGTCAATTATCGAACGCGCCGATATCTTGGCAGACGCGCTAAAGCAGCACTGGGCCTAGGCCTCAAACCCTTTTAAAAACGCCGCGACATTGGCACCGAGCGCGTCGATCGCATAGCCGCCTTCCATACAGATCAGGGTTGGGAGATCGAGGCGCGCGATCAGGCGCGCCATATCTGTATATTCTGCTGTCTCAATGCTGAAATAACTGATCGGATCCCCGGCATAGGTGTCGGCGCCATAAGGCACGATGAGTAGATCGGGTGAAAAGGCCAGCACGCGATCGATGGCTTGGCTGAGCTTCGCTTCATAATCGGCCCAAACCGTCCCACGCGGCATTGGGAGGTTGAGATTGAAGCCAGCGCCCTGCCCCTCACCGACCTCATCAGCATGGCCCCAATAAAACGGATAATCAGTCTTCGGATCGGCATGGAGCGAGATCGTCAGCACATCCTCGCGGGCATAGAAAACATCCTGTGTCCCGTTTCCATGATGATAATCAACATCCAGCACCGCGACTTTGCTGGCGCCTTGCGCCAACGCCTGCTCGACGCAGATCGCTGCATTATTCAGATAGGAATAGCCGCCCATATAGTCCGGCCCCGCATGATGGCCTGGGGGACGACAAAAGGCGAAAGCTAACCGCGCGCCGCCGCTCAAAACGTGCTCAAGCGCTGAAAGCGCGCTTTGAGCGCTCCAATAGACCGTGTCCCACGTCCCAGCTGCAACGGGCGTTCCGCAATCATAGGCATATTGGCCCAGCTCAGCATCAATCCGCTTCAAGTTCAGCGGACGCCGTCTCTTGATCGGGAATACATAGGGAAATGCATCACCTGGGCGCCCTGCGGCAATCCAATCGGCATGCGCGCGCCCCAGAAAGTCGACATAGCCTTGCTCGTGCACGGCCAGGATCGGATCCAAACCGAAATCGGTTGGCGCCTCGACATCGTTCAACGCACTCCGAATGGCATCAACCCGCGCCTGACTTTCCGCGTGCGGCACCAGCTCACCATTCTGGAGTTCCAGCGCAGGCGCGTGTTTTGATTGGTGCTCAGAGAAGAAGGATTTCATGTTCCCACGACCTAGCATAAGCGACCGGAAATCCTAGCGCGGGGAATCAATCTGGAACGAGTTGTGGTAAGATCGGTGCAACCCGAGTCAGCATGAATTCCTGCTCATAGGCTTCTTCCGGCGCGTCGCGCACGGCTTGGTCCAAGGCCTGTGCATCCGGGCCGACCAGGATACGCCAACGTTCATCGCGGACACCTTGCAAAATGATGCTCGCAGCTTGCGCAGGATCGAGACCGTTATCGCGGAACGCTTCGCCGCGCGCCTGAGCGTCATCTGCGATTTCGGGATCATTGTTCGGAATGTCATCGTCCAGAAGGTCGCCAAACTCACGCATCGTGTTGAGCGCGATATTGGTGCCGATATGTCCGGGCATCACGACGCTTGCTTTTAGGTGCGGGGCATTGTTTCGGAAATCATTGACCAAAGCCTCAGTAAAACCTTTGACGGCGAACTTGGCCGCCGAATAAGCGGTATGGGAGGTCTCTGGGCCTAGGCTCGCCCAGAACCCGTTGACTGAGCTGACATTGATCATATGCCCCTCATCGGCGCGCTTCAGGGCCGGCAGAAACGCGCGTGCAGAATAGTAGACCCCGTACCAACACACACCAAATGTCCGCTCCCACACATCGCGCGGCGTATCGACAAAACTGCCGCCGCCGCCAATCCCGGCATTGTTGAAGAGGAGATGGATGTGATCGGTCTCGTGGCGTTCTAGCGTGTCATCCCGAAAGGCATTGAGCTGAGCCTCAATCGCGACATCAGCTGGAAAACCCGTCACCCGGACGCCTTGCGGCGCGCCGTCCATGGCAAACGCGCAGCTCTCTTCCATATCCGCTTCAGAGATATCGCACATTGCGACGCTGCAGCCTTCCGAGGCGAGTTGTTTGGTAAGCGCGCGTCCGATCCCGGTACCGCCCCCCGTTATAACCGCAAGTTTTCCGCTAAAGTCTTTCACCGCTTCCATCCCGTTTATTTGTTGATTTCGGTCAGCGTATGATCTGCTTGCAGACTTGCCAATGTCGACCTTGGGGCAAGTTGCCGTTGGATGGACACTGTCACCGCCGTACGAAGACGCAATATTTATTACAGGCCCAGCGAATTTAAACACTGCGCGTTTACCTTATTTTCTACCTTGGGTGGTAGTGCTGCACTCTGATTGGAGTGAGTTTTGTTTAGTTTACGCTTGAACAAGGACCCAGGAAATCTCTGGAAGCGCTATGGCATAGCGCTTGTGATCATTCTTGCCTTCTTGCTTTCCAGCCACATGATTGAGTCCAATGCTCTGGCGAAAGCTGAGCGTGATGCCCAAATTATCGATACCAGCGGAAAGCAGCGTATGCTCTCCCTTCAAATCATCCTGCGGGCGCAGGATTATGTCTCCTATAGTCACCCCGCCGCTGCAGAGAAACTCTACGAAACGATCGATGAGTTTGAACGATCCCATTTCAAGCTTATGGAAGACGCGGCGCAAGAAGCCAGTCTCGGCCATCTTTATTTATCGCGGACGCCGTCCACGCATGAAATGGTCCAGAACTATATCGCGATCGCCCGCGCGATCCCGACCAATGATTATCCACACGCCGTTTTTGCTGAACTTAAGCAGAAAGGCTCTGGCGAGGTTCTAGAACGCCTTGATGAAGCCGCGATGGCGTTCGAACGACGCGTACAGATTCAGGCTCAATGGGCACAGCAATTACAGCATTTGACCCTCCTCATCGCAGCCGCGGTGATCTTGCTTGAAGCCTGGCTCATCTTCCTTCCCGCTCATCGCTTGGTCGATAAAACGCTGACGGATCTGCGATCGAACGCTGAAACTGATGCTTTGACGCGCCTGCGCAATCGCGCGGGATTTGACCACGACATAGAAACAGCGATGCGCGAACGCGCGGCAGAGGACAGTGCCCTGACGCTGATCCTATTTGACCTCGATGACTTCAAAGGCATCAATGACCGGCACGGACATATGACGGGCGATGCTGTGCTCCGCCGCATCGGGCACCGCGTCTCACGCCTCAAGAACATCCTGTCTGCCGGACGCGTGGGCGGAGACGAATTTGCGATCCTGGTCGACAAGAAGCAATGGAATGCCGACGCGCATCTTGCTGATATCGCAGCGGATATCACGACGGCGCGCGACATCATTTACCGCCCGATCAATTATCAAGGCCGTGTGATCCAAGTATCAGGGTCGGTCGGCGTCTCGCGTTATCCCGTTGATGCGGAAAACCTAGCTGACCTGCGCAGAAATGCGTCTGCTTCTCTATTGGATGCGAAGCGATCCGGACGCGGCAGCTTGTCAGTGTACAATAAACGGATCGATGAGGCAGTGCTGCGCCGCCGCACCATTCAGTCTGCGCTCTTGTCACGCGAGTACCAAAAGACACTCGCCGTTCACTTTCAGCCGATTGTTCAGTCGGAAGGGCGGATCATCAAATCGGTGGAAGTTCTGGCCCGCTGGCACCATGAAACACTGGGGCCCGTCAATCCGATGGAATTCCTGAACATCGGGCGCGAATGCGGACTGGGTCCAGAAATCGAGTACCAGATCCGATCCATGGCCTTAGATCAAATGGGCCCAGCGTTGAGACAGGGCTGGATCGAGAGTGTCTCCCTAAACGTCTCTCCGCTTGACCTGGCAGCTAACGATTTCGCCGAAGGGCTGCTCCAACAGATCGCGGAGTATAATATCCCGTTCAACCAGGTCTGGGTGGAGATCACAGAAACTGAGCGCCTCAGCAGCATGGCTATTGCACATCAGAACTTGCAAACGCTCTGTTTGGCTGGCGTCCGGATTGCCCTCGATGATTATGGCGTGGGGTATTCGAACATTCACCGTCTCGCCAAACTGCCAATCCACAGGGTCAAAGTCGACAAGTCGATCGTTGAGCATGTCGGCGATAATAAGAAATATGCGGGTGTGTTCCGCTCAAGCGTCCAGCTGGCACGCGCCCTCGGCGCGGAAGTTGTCGCGGAAGGCGTAGAGACGAAAGAACAGCTCGCCGAGATCCAACGCTATGGCTGTAAGTATGTGCAGGGCTACTATTATTACAAACCCATGCCCGCTGACGATTGCCTTGAAATCATCAGCGGTCAGGTCTCGTCCGTCGCCTAAACGCACAGGATGAATTCTAGACACGAAAAAAGCCCGCACCATTCAGATGCGGGCTTTGTCTTTCTTGCCTGACGGGCGGGACTATTCGTCCATCGCCTCCAGCTCTGCCTCGTGGCGAGCACGGTCAGCAGCGCCGCGAGCGTCTTCGTCACGATCAACCAGTTCGATGACGGCGCGCGGGGCGTTATCGCCATGACGGAAGCCAGCTTTGAGAACGCGTGTGTAACCGCCTTCGCGGTCCTTATAACGCTCACCAAAAACGTCGAACAGTTTGCGAACAGCAGCTTCGTCACGGACCTTAGAGATCGCCTGACGACGGGCATGCAGGTCACCGCGTTTTGCGAGTGTGATCAGCTTGTCCATAAACGGCTTCATCTCTTTGGCTTTCGGCAGAGTTGTTACAATCTGCTCGTGCTCAATCAGAGATGCCGCCATATTGGCAAACATCGCCTTACGGTGTGAGGCTGTGCGGTTCAGCTTACGATGTGCGATGCCGTGGCGCATGTTGGTCTCCTTGTGTGCCCTCTCGGGCATACACTCCTATAGGTGGTCGTCGTATTTCTTGGCGAGGGCCTCGATATCTTCTGGCGGCCAATCTGGCACATCCATACCGAGGTGAAGGCCCATTCCGGCCAAGACTTCTTTGATTTCGTTCAGCGACTTGCGGCCGAAGTTCGGCGTGCGGAGCATTTCCGCCTCGGACTTCTGGATCAGGTCGCCAATGTAAACGATATTGTCGTTCTTCAAGCAGTTCGCAGAGCGAACAGACAGTTCAAGCTCGTCGACTTTCTTGAGCAGAACTGGGTTGAAGCCGAGATCGCTCTCTTCTGTCTGGCTAGACGTTTCAGATTCTGGCTCATCAAAGGTGATGAACAGCTGAAGCTGGTCTTGCATGATGCGCGCGGCATACGCGACAGCATCTTCAGGAGAGATTGAGCCATCTGTCTCAACCGTCAATGTCAGTTTGTCATAGTCGAGAACTGTTCCCTCACGGGTGTCTTCAACTTGATAGCCAACGCGGCGTACTGGAGAATAGATTGCATCAACCGGGATGAAGCCGATTGGCGCATCTTCAGGACGGTTCTCAGTCGCTGGAACATAGCCTTTGCCGGTCGCAACGGTGAATTCCATGTGCAGGTTCGCACCATCGTCGAGCGTACAGATTACGTGATCAGGGTTCAGGATCTTCACGTCTCCTGGCGTTTCAATTTGGCCAGCTTTGACCTCACCTTTGCCAGACGCTTTGAGGATCATGCGCTTCGGCGCATCAGACACCATATCAACAGCGACTTGCTTCAGGTTCAGGATGATCGTGGTGACATCTTCACGCACGCCCTGGATTGAAGAAAACTCGTGAACAACACCGTCAATTTGGACACCGGTAATCGCAGCGCCCTGGAGAGATGACAGCAAGATGCGGCGCAGCGCATTGCCCAAGGTCGTGCCAAAGCCGCGCTCAAGCGGCTCAACAACAAGCTTAGCAACGCGGGCTGCATCACGGCCACCCTCAACAACTGGACGATTCGGGCGGATCAGCGCCTTCCAGTTGCGGTCATTTACGATCATGTCTTCGGCTTCGGTCATGCTCAGCCTTTCTGCAAATTCAGATTAATAACGGACTATACGCGGCGACGCTTTGGTGGGCGGCAACCATTGTGCGGGATCGGTGTGGTGTCACGGATCGCTGTCACGGTCAGACCAGCAGCTTGAAGCGCGCGAAGAGCGCTCTCGCGACCAGACCCTGGTCCACGAACATTCACTTCAACCGTTTGAAGGCCATGCTCCATGGCTTTCTTCGCTGCATCTTCTGCTGCGACCTGCGCGGCATAAGGTGTAGACTTACGAGATCCTTTGAAGCCCATCGCGCCAGCAGAAGACCATGAAATGGCATTCCCTTGAGCGTCTGAGATCGTGATCATCGTGTTGTTGAAGCTTGAATTAACATGCACAACGCCGGAAGTGATATTCTTCCGGGCGCGGCGTGCTACGCGAGTTGTCTGACGGGCCATCTCTCGAGGATCCTATTTCTTCTTGCCGGCGATCGGCTTAGCTGGGCCCTTACGGGTCCGAGCGTTGGTGTGCGTGCGCTGGCCGCGAACCGGCAGGCGCTTACGATGACGAAGACCGCGATAGCAACCAAGGTCCATAAGACGCTTGATATTCATCGACACTTCACGGCGAAGGTCACCTTCAACCATATAGTCGCTATCAATCGTTTCACGGATTTTGATAACTTCTGCATCAGACAGATCTGCCACACGGCGCTCTGGAGTGATGCCAATCTTCTCACAAATTTCGTCGGCTTTGGCTGCGCCAATGCCATGAATGTAACGCAGCGCGATTGGAACGCGCTTGTTCGTCGGTATATTGACGCCTGCAATACGGGCCAAAGCCAGTCTCCTAATAGTTCAAAAAGAAAGCCGCAGTTCGCACAGCAAAAACACCGCTGCCCGCTTGCAGACTCATCCTCTTCACGAAGTGCGTCGTTATAGACGCAACAATTACCACGTCAACCACTGAATCAGCGGTTCACGCAGCTTCAAACAGCCTCATTCAGAGCTGCTTCAATTCCACCACTAACCTCATCGATTGACGCCATCCCGTCAACCTCACGCAGAATCCCGCGCTCAGCATAAATTGGAACCAATGGCGCCGTATCGGCATTGTACTTTTCCAAACGAACCGAGAAGGTTTCAGGATTATCATCCTTACGGCCCTGCTCTTCAAAACGCTTGGTCACGCGCGCCAGCAAAGCTGCCTCATCCACCACGAGACGGATGACGCTATCGACTTTTTCGCCGCGGCTTTCCAGCAGCGCATCTAACGCTTCGGCCTGCCCGACTGTGCGCGGGAAGCCATCATAGATAAAACCCGCCGCGCCCTTATTCATATCGAGCTGCTCATCGATCAGCGCGATGACGATCTCGTCTGAGACGAGCGCCCCTGATTCCAGGATTGATTTCACTTTATTGCCCAGCTCAGATCCGGACGCGACAGCCGCGCGCAGCATGTCCCCAGTCGAGAGTTGGATATAGCCGCGTTCAGCGACAAGTTTCTTTGCCTGCGTACCTTTACCGGCCGCTGGTGGTCCAAACAGGATCAGGTTCATTTCTTACGCTTGCCTCCCAGCCGCGATTTCTTGATCAAACCCTCATATTGGTGCGCGATCAAGTGTGATTGTATCTGCGTCACCGTATCCATAGTGACCGAGACCACGATGAGCAGGCTTGTTCCGCCAATATAGAACGGAATGCCAGGCACATAGCGGCGCAGGATTTCCGGCATCAAACAGACGAACACCAGATAGATCGCACCAATCGTGGTGAGTCGCGTCAGCACATAGTCGAAATAGGCTGCGGTATTTTTGCCTGGGCGAATGCCAGGAACAAAGCCGCCATACTTGCGCAAATTGTCCGCCGTCTCTTCCGGGTTGAACATGATCGAGGTGTAGAAAAACGTGAAGAACGCTACCAACACGCCGTACGTGATGATGTAGGTCCAACTGCCCGGCGAGAACGCCGTCGCCATCCACGCCACGAACCCGCCATCAGTTGCCGCATCTGGAGCAACCGCTGTGTTCCCGCCAAGGATACCTACGGCTGTCAAAGGCAGCATCAAAATAGCGATCGCGAAGATCGGCGGGATAACGCCAGATGTGTTCAGCTTGAGCGGCATGAACGAGCTCTGGCCTTGCGCAGCCTGGTTCGCAGCCTGCTGGCGCTTTGGATACTGGATCAGGACGCGGCGCTGTGAGCGCTCGATGAAAACGATGAACACGGTCAGCGCGATAACAAGCGCCGCAACGCCGACGACGAAGACAACATTGATGCCCTGCTCCCGTGATCCGCTGAACAGGTTGAAGATCGCCCGAGGCATCTCGGCGATAATCCCCGCAAAGATGATCAGTGAGATACCATTCCCGACGCCGCGCGCTGTGATCTGCTCACCCATCCACATCAGGAACATTGTACCGCCTGTGAAAGTCGTCACCGCGGTCAGGACGAAGAACCATTGTGGCATGCTGTCATAAGCAGCGCCGGACAGGCCCATCGAAATCCCAAAGCTCTGAACGATCGCAAATGCGAGGGTCAGGTAGCGTGTGTACTGGTTGATTTGTTTCCGACCTGATTCGCCTTCTTTCTTGAGCTTCTCAAGCGAAGGCACAGACGATGTCATCATCTGAATGATAATCGAGGCGGTGATATACGGCATCACGTTGAGCGCAAAGATACTCATTCGCTCAATCGCGCCGCCGGCAAACATATTCATATTGCCGAGCATTCCACCCTCCTGGCTCGCGAACAGGGTCGCGAACTGAGCTGGGTCAATCCCCGGCAGCGGGATATAAGTCCCAAGCCGATACAAGAACAGCACAAACAAAGTGAACAGGATGCGGTTCTGGAGGTCCTTCGCTTTGGCAAAGGTCCCAAAATTCATATTCCGTGCGAGTTGTTCAGCAGCAGTGGCCAAGGGGGACTCCTTCTCCCGGAAACACTTTCGCCGCCAAGATTGGCGGCGAAAGCTGATTTGTGAAGACGTTTAGTGGAAAAAGCTAGAAAATTATTCTGCTTTTTCTGTCGGGACAGGTCCGGTCAAAGTGACCTTTCCGCCCGCCTTCTCGATCGCTTCAACCGCTGCCTTAGAGGCGCCAGTGACAGTGATTTTGACCTTTTTAGGCGCATCACCTTTCGCCAGCAGGCGTACACCGTCTTTCAGACGACGCACAACCCCAGTTGCAACAAGATCGGCTTCCGTGATCTCTTTTTTCGTATCCAGTTTCCCAGCTTCGATCGCTTTCGACAGGATGCCGAGGTTGAGCCAAGCATGGTTCTTAGAGTTGCGGGCTGTGAAGCCGCGCTTCGGCAGACGCATATAGATCGGCATCTGTCCGCCCTCGAAGCCATTGATGGCTACACCGGAACGAGACTTTTGACCTTTGACCCCGCGGCCACCGGTCTTGCCCTTGCCAGATCCAACGCCGCGACCAACACGGTGGCGGTTTTTCGTAGACCCTGCTGCAGGAGAGAGTTCGTTGAGTTTCATGTCTTATCCCTCGACGACTTCGACAAGGTGAGACACCTTGTTGATCATGCCGCGAACGGCTGGTGTATCTTCCA
>JBCBGJ010000007.1:0-17365 GCA_038526925.1 Pseudomonadota bacterium | reverse complement strand
CGAACGATGGGTTTCACATCGCCTTCTTCCGGAGCGGCATCGGCTATGTGAAGTCACGCGACAATCTTATGGATGCGGCTTATGACGACCAGATCTATGTCGATGACCGCACGATCGACAGCCACATCAAAAGGCTGCGTAAGAAATTCCGCGAAAGCGATAAAGAGTTTGATGCGATCGAGACGCTCTACGGCGTTGGCTATCGCTACAATGAAAGCTAGTTTTCAAATCAAAGGGTGGGACAATGAAAACACAAATAGGAATGGTTGCGCTGGGCCTCGCGGTTGCAGCTTGCGGCGGTGAACCAGACATCGCAGATCCGTATGCGGATCTTGCGGAAGACTCGATACTGGTTCGCTTTGAAGCGAACCCCGAAATCGAAGACGGCATGTGCAACCCCAATGTGCACTATGCTATGCGAACAACGGAGGAAGCGATCTTCCTCAACGTTAATTATGAAGTCGTCGACCAAAACCTGAGCGGGTCGGGCTTTGCGATTATCAATGCGGAGCAATCCGGCATCGCAAAGGCCACGAGCGAACTCAGCATGTTCGACCCTTATCCTCTTCCCTGTTCAGAGCTGACCGTGCGGGCCATGGATCTGACCTGTCGTTTGGAAGATGAGAATGACGGCGAAACCTGTCCGAACCCAGTCTTTGAAGGGACTGAAATGTTCGCCAGCTTTCGCGGACTTCCGACCTATTAGTTTGCGAGCTTAAGCCAAGCGCGTGCAGCAGACAGGGCAGACTTGATGTCTTCCTTGCAAAGCATGTCAGCCATTTCCTGACGGCAAATTTTTGCGTCATCGCAGCCCTTAAGCACGGCCAAGTTAAACCACTTATGCGCGGCGATCAGGTCCTGCTCGCAGTCCACGCCTTCTGAATAAGCAAGGCCAACGCGGTATAGCTCTTCACCTGTTGCGGTTTCGCAGTTCAAACCGGTCTCTGGTGCAATATCAATCGCCAAATCTGAATAAGGCATCTTCTTTTCCTCTCGTCGTTTGAGAGGTGCCCGGCTCTAGTTTTCTAAAGTCCGGGACACCCACCATCACAATCACCAAAACCTCGGCGACGGAGAGGAGATTGCCGGACAGGCTTTGCATTAAGGTTAACGGCTAGAGCGCTGAAATGGCAGTGTATTAATAAATCTGGGGTCTGCGGTTAACCTCGTATGAGATATTCGGACAATTTTGGTGCAAACGGCGCAAAATTAAAAAAGTATGGCTAATTGAGCCGCTCCTCGAATTTCTCATTTTTGGTATGCCTAAATCTCGGGTTCCCTTTCTCAAATGGAGCCAAAATCGAGATCGCAATCTCAGATTAGTCTTGTTACATACCGGTTATGCTTAACCGACTGCCCCCTTTAAACGCCATCAAAGCCTTTCATGCGGCGAGCCGGCACTTGAACCTTTCGCGGGCGGCTGAGGAGCTTGGCGTGACACAGGGGGCGGTCAGCAAGCAAATCCTGGCCTTGGAAGACTTTATCGGCGCGAAACTATTTGAGCGGCTGCCAACAGGGCTCGAGCTCACCCGCGAAGGCAATTCTCTAAAGAACGTGACCTGGCCGGCCTTTGACTTACTCCTGTCTGGCTTTTCCAGATATGAGCGACGCCCTCCGCGCTCTCAAAAAGTACGGATCTCGACGCTCGCCTCATTTGCATCCAGCATTCTAGCGCCGCGTCTCAGCCGGCTTGAAGCTGAATTTCCAGACGTTCAGTTCGAAATTCTAACCTCCGACCGACTGCTGGATCACGCGCGAGAAGAAATCGATTTCAGCATTCGGTATGGTCAGGCGCGCGGCCAAGACCTGCAAACAGATCCTATTGGATCGGCAAACATTATCCCTGTTTGCGCAGCGGGCGAGACCCTTGATCCGCAAATGATGCTGCGCTTCCAGGTTTTCGCAATCAATGAATGGCGGGCCTGGGAGGATGCGAACGGCGATGCTTTGACCCGTCATGGTCAAAGCTTGATCATCGAGGAGTTTGTAGTTGCTTTGTCGGCTGTTCTGAAAGGCCAGGGCTTTGCGATACTGCCTGAGCTTATGGTGCTCGAACATATCCGGGCTGGCAGCCTCGCGCGGTTCGGCGACCCGATCCAGAACTGGCCGTACCAGTATTACTTCGCTTTCCTGCCGCAAGCCCTGAATAGAAAGCCCGTCGCGCCGATCATCGATTGGATCAAAAGCGAAATCGCAGATATCACCGAGAAGTAGCGTCAGCTAAAAATACTCATAGGCACAATGCGCAAGTCGCGATTCTCGGTGCATTTCTAAAGTGCCATCTCCCTGGTCCCATTTTTGGGAAAACAGGAGATGGAAATGAAAACAGCTATAAAGCTTCTTTTAATCAGCGGTGCACTGCTGATCCCGGCTCCGCTTTCAAGCGCCGAGCAGGGGGACACCATGCAGGTCGCGATCAAATATGATCGCACGGCCCCGGTCGATAGAACTTATAACAAGGCACGTGCGATTGCCCGAAAAGCCTGCAAGATCAATGGCAGAGTCGCACCGATGAAGCGCCTATTAGAAGAGACCTGCGTTGCGCCGATTATTGCGCAGTTTGTCCTCCAGACAGAAAACCAGGAGCTAATCGCATATTATGAGCGGCGGATGGGAGAGCCCCCAGCTTTCGTCCCGTTTGTTGCCGACTAGCCCGGCACGACTGCCGCAATGAGACGCGGTCCTGGTGCAGCGATTGCTTCTGCCAGGGCCGCGTCAAATGCTTCAGCCGTGGTGGCCTCAACGGCTGGAACCCCTAGACTGGTCGAGAGCTGAACCCAATTGATATCTGGCCCGCCAATCGACAACATATTCTTGGCCGTTGGGCCTGGGTTCCCGGCGCCGGTTCGATAAAGCTCAATATTCAGGATCCGGTAGGAGTGATTGACGAAAACAATCGTCGTTACGTCAGCGCCTTCGCGCGCCATGCTCCAGAGGGCTTGGTTTGTGTACATGCCCGCACCATCGCCTGAGAGACAGATCACTTTGCGATCCGGCGCAGCGATGGCGGCGCCCAAAGCGAGCGGCATGCCCTGCCCGATCGCTCCGCCTGTCAGCATCATCCAATCATGCGGCTGAGCATTCTGGGTTGGCAAATAAGACAGCAAGCCATTCGATACGCCATCATCTGACACTAGAGCTTCGGCTGGCATATGACGCGCCAGGCTTTGTCCAACGCTCTGCGCGGTCAGATCACCGCTCGGCGCGTCAGGCTGTTTTAAAACCTCCACCGGGGCGGCTTCTGATGCATTCATGGCCTCCGCAAGGGCCTTCAACGTTCCAGCGCTATCGGTGCTGGCATCGCCGAGATCGAGCAGTTCACACCCTTCCGGGACCAGAAGACTAGGTTTGCCAGGATAAGAGAAGAACGCGACCGGCGCGCTTGTGCCGGCGAGGATCATAAGATCGCTGCCAGTCAAATCGTCCATCGCACCTTCCGCGAAATATTGCATCCGCTCCGGCGCAAACACGCCGGCACCGCGCCGCATTTTGCCGTAGAACGTATCCGTCATGACGCGGACACCTGCCGCCTTCAAACGCGCCGCGGCTTGCAAGCCAGCTTCGGTGAGCGCGGTGCCATTCATGATGATGACGGGTTTGGAGGCCTTAGCGATCGCGGCGGCGGCAGCTTCAATACGATCAGCGGATACATCGCGAAGCGTCGGGGTTGGGAGCGGTTCACCGAGCTCACCGCCTTCGAGCCAGGCGCTATCTGCTGGAAGTAACAGAGACACTGGCCCAGGTTTCGGACCAAAGCTTGCGGCGTAAGCTTCCGCTGCCAAAGTGCCCGTTTGACCGACTTTGTTCGCTGACTTGATCCAACGCGAATTCGGACCTGCCAAACCCACGATATCTGACGTCAAAGGCGCGTCATACTTAAGGTGCGGGACGGCGTGATCGCCGATAACGTTGATCATTGGCGTATTCGCGCGGCCCGCATTGTGAATATTTGCACCGGCATTGAGATAGCCTGCCCCCAAGTGCAGCAAGGTCATCGCAGGGGTCCCGGCGACGCGCGCATAGCCATCCGCCGCGCCAGTCGCGACACCTTCGAACAAACACAAGACCGATCGGATACGGGGCTCGCCATCGAGCGCCGTTACCAAATGCATTTCAGACGTACCGGGATTGGCGAAACAGGCTGTAACGCCATGTTCGGCAAGGGTTCCAACGAGCGCCTGCGCTCCGGTCATCTTATCTACATCTTGCTCGCTCATGTCCTGCCCTCTTGTTTTGCTCGTTTTGAATTGTCTCTAGCGCCAAGAACAAGAAAGAACAGACCCAACTTTCCCAAGACGGGACGACGCAAGGTCGTCCCGTCAGGGTCCGTAGACAAGCCACAAAGGGGATATGGCTGCGAGGGAACAAAAGTTCGCGCCTCGCGGGAGCTATATCTGCCGCCCTATTCAGAAATTCAAGTCATCAATATACACGACGACTGCATTAATTCTGTATTCGATTGTTACAGAATGATGACATCGCCCTCGGTGCGAGCATCATATAGCCGAGACACATCTTCTGATCGTAAGGATTGGGCCTTGTTTTGATTGATGTATCCCTTCTCAGTGATCTCACCAGCATCAGCTTGCGGCGGGGTCGGTTGTAACAGAATGCGCGCAATCCGGTTCGCTGCATTTGGATGCTGTTGATTGTGCACTGCGAGCCCTGCGCGTACCGAATCGATGACTTTTGGGTGCTTCGCCAGCTGGTCGAGCGGCAAGTCTTCGCCGACCAGGCGCTGGCAATAGCTCTCATTCAAGAAGCCCAGTAAGCAGACTTCATCCTTGTTCAGGCCGCAGACGACAGCATCGGACAACGCGCCATCAACTGCCTGCACGGCTTGGACGCGGAGCTTGCCAGCGGACACCCATGTGCCGTTGGCGAGCTTGAACTCTTCCGCTGTTCGTCCGTCAAAGGCGAGGCCTCTATTCGGGTTCTCTGGATCGGCGAAGCGGACCGCGTCTCCCAAACGATAAAAACCCTCCTCATCGAAGGCCGCCTTGGTTTTCTCTTCATTACGGTAATAGCCGGGCGTCACGTTCACGCCTTTCACACGAAGCTCCATCTTCTCGCCAGCCGGGACCAATTTGAATGTGTTACCCGGCAAAGGCAGACCGATCAGGCCCATTGTGTCATTCGGCCAATGAACATTGCTGGCGGTCGGCGATGTCTCTGTTGCGCCGTAGCCCGCGGACAATGAGATGCGCTTGCCCGTGACGCGGACCGCAACGTTCTGGATCCGCTCATAAATATCCTGCCCCATCGCCGCGCCGCCATAAGCCATGGAACAGATCCGTTTGAAAAAGGTCTCTGCCAGCTCATCGTCACGTTCAAACTCGGTGGCAAGCGCCGCCCAAGCCGCCGGGACCGTCGTATGTTGCGTTGTCGACACCTCTTTCATATTTCGGATCATCTCAGGCAAGCGGGCCGGCGTTGGCGCGCCCCAGTCCAAATAGAGTGTGCCGCCCCAGTCGGTCATATTGTGCAAGATTGCATTGGCCCCATACGTATGGCTCCAGGGCAGGAAATTGCACATCACCTGGCTGCCGCCAGAGACTTCATCAAGGCGATCCTCGTCCCAGACAGAGCGGATCATTTTTGCATTCGCGGCGATCATCCCATGCGTGTTGATCACGGCTTTTGGTTCGCCAGTCGAGCCAGAGGTCAGCATATATTTCGCGGTTGTATCTGGGGTCAGCCGATCATAGGCCTCGGAAACAGAGTTCCCACCTGGGACGGCAAACTCGTCGATGTCCTGTGATTGATATCCCGTCGGCGCATTCCGCGAATAGAGCACTAAGCGATCGCCAACCTGCATCCCATCCAGTCCGCGCTGATATTCACTTCCGTCTTCGACATAGATGAATTTCGGTTCGACCAGCTCGTCGACATAATTCAATCGCGCGAAATCTTGGCTCAGTAATGCATAGGCCGGTGTCACGGGGACAACCGGACAGCCCGCCAGCATAGCGCCATACATGACAAGCGCATGGTCGATTGTATTGCGAGACAAGATCATCACCGGTGCTTCGGCTCCAGCATTCAGGAAGCCCTGCGCGATCGCCTGAACCATGGACCAAGCCTCGGCATAGCTGATTTCTTGCCAGCCGGGTTTTGAGGGATCGATCGGATCACGCTGCGCCAGCCATGTTCGTTCCGGCGCATGCTCGGCCCAATGTTTAAGCGGCCACAACATATGCGGTGGATGCTCTTTAAGCGGGTGACCATTATTCAGCAGGATTGACCCATCTGCCCGCCGGTCCACGCTCATCGCTTGCGGCAAATATGGCACCTCGCGAAATGGAATATGACTGGTCTCACTCATGGCTTAGCCCGCATCTTTGTTTCGTGTTTACATGCCCGTCCCACAGCACTCGCGGTGATTCATATCGGGATCATGTCGGGTCAGTCCGCATGCCTCACACGTATAGTCAACCTTGTCGCCGGGGAGCGTCTCCCGAACCACGCAGACCGCTCCAGATCGATGGCAAGGGCGCGAGGTGAAAACGTGATGTCAATTCGATGTGAGCGAAGGTGATGTCGGGTTGATCAGACGTTAAGTGCCGGGTCCCCGCGAGCAGTATAGGTCCATCGCCAAGCAAAACTAAAAAACGGCTTTCAGAAGGACTTCGCCCATGTCTCGCTTCGTATTGAGCGCACTAACCGCCGCCTCCCTCATGGGGCTCTCTGCCTATGCAGACCAAGAACCAGGTTTCTATGTTGCTGGTTTTGTCGGTGCAGGTTTTCCGAGCGATGCCGCATTGCGCGGGACACAAAACCCTGTCGCTGGCGCGCCGGGCACAGCGGGTGCCCCTGCAAGCATCAATGCTGACTTTGACAGCGACACCACGCTCGGCATCGCACTAGGATACAAAACACCGTGGGAATTCTTCGGCTTGTTCAACACGCGTCTGGAACTGGAATATTCAACTCTGGACGTCGATGTCAGTGATGGCAGCTTTAACAATGGCTCACAGCCATTCTCCGGCGATGCCAGCATCGATTTCTTCCTCGTCAATAATTATAGCGACATCATCTGGGACGATCACCAAACAGTCGTCCCCTATGTCGGCGGCGGGCTCGGCATTGCGAATGTTGATGCGAACATTCTCTATGCAGGCGGCGGCGCCACCGCGCCAAACTTTGCAGCAACAGGCGATGATACCGGACTTGCAGGAACCTTTGCTGGCGGCCTGACTTGGCTCACGGGCACGCAATGGGAAGTCTATGGCGAAGCCCGTTACTATCAGATCCGTGATCTGGAATTCGAGCGCCGCTTCATTGGCGGCGGCGCCGATCTGTTCAATGCGCGCGTTGATGACGACTTCGACGGCACCAGCTTCACCATCGGCGCACGTTACAAATTCTAAGAGATCCCTCCCCTCTCTCAATCTCTTAGAGTCAGCCCGGCAACGACCTCTCTCCGTTGCCGGGCTTTTTTTGTCAGGATGACATCTCGCGCGGGGCACCCTAAATGCGGGTCTATGGCTTCTCCTTTTACTTACTTGCCCCACCGCGCTGTTTTGTCCTTAGCGGGTCCAGACACAATCACTTTGCTTGAGCGCCTCGTCACCAATGCAACAGACAATTGGGCACCAGGCGAAACGCGCTATGGCGCACTGCTCACGCCGCAAGGCAAAGTGATCGCGGACTATCTGGCGATCCGAACCGCAGAGGGCGTGCTGCTGGATGTCGCTGAAGCGCATCTGGATGAACTCGCAAAACGCCTCAAAATGTTTCGCCTGCGCAGCAAGGTTGAGATTGAACACCTCGAAGAGGTGTTTGTTGTCGCTGGAACCGAAGATGCGCCAGAAGGTGTGCGGCCGATCTCAGGCGCGCAGCACGTTTACTTGGACAGCCGATATGCCGGTGGGCGTTTGAGAGGGCTTGCGACCAAAGAAAGTTGGGCGGCATGGTACGGCTATCACCCCGCAGAATGGTCCCGCCCGATCGATGTCTATCACCGTGATAGAATTCGCCACGGCGTGCCGGAACAGGGATTTGATTTTGGCAGCGCCGAGGTGTTTCCATCCGATATCAATATGGATGTGCTCGGCGGCGTGGCGCTGAACAAAGGCTGCTTTGTTGGCCAGGAAGTTGTCAGCCGCATGCATCGACGCGGTAAAATCAGAAAACGCTCACTGACCGTGGAATTGCCCGCAAACCTCGAAGCAATTTCCGGCAGCGACATCCTCGCCCCCGCGCCAATCGGTAACCTGACAAGCAGTGAAGGGCCGCTCGGACTGGCGCGCCTTCGTATCGACCGATGGACGAAGGCAGAGGCAAGCTGCGCTGCGGCGACGATAGATGAAACCCCTGTCATAATAACAAAACCGGATTGGCTTGAGGCCGAACTCGCCGCTATGGACGAAACATGACCGAACGAACGCCTTGTGGCTGGGCTCCCATGGATGACCCGCTCTATCGCACCTATCACGATGAAGAATGGGGCGTGCCGGAATATGATAGCCGCGCGCTTTGGGAGAAGCTCCAACTCGATGGCATGCAAGCTGGCCTGTCCTGGATCACCATCCTTCGCAAACGAGAAACCATGCGCGAGGAGTTCGACAATTTCGACCCTGAAAAGATTGCGCGATGGGATCAAAAGCGGATCGACAAGGCGCTGACCAATCCTGGTATCATTCGCAGTCCTAAAAAGGTCGAGGCCTGCATCGGAAACGCCAAAGCATTTCTGGATGCTGCAGATAAAGGCGAAGACTTTTCCGATTTTTGTTGGGACTTCGTGGACGGCAAGCCAATCGTCCATCAACTCGAATATTATAAAGACGGCCCGACAAAGAGCGACATTTCAGAGGCTTGTTCAAAAGCCTTAAAGCAGCGCGGGCACAAATTTGTCGGCCCGACAATTGTCTACGCTTGGATGCAAGCGTGCGGTCTATACAATGATCACGAAGTCGGATGCGTTCGGCACAAAGAAGTTCAGGAGTACTATCGATGAAAACCGCACTTGCCCTATCGCTTATGCTCGTCGCTGCGGCTTGCGTGTCTAACACTGAGTTCGACCGAGACCGCGCCTATGCCAAATGCGAGTCGATTTCGGATAAATCTAGCCGCGATCGCTGTATCGCCGATGCGATCAGAAAAGCTGAACGTGAACGCGCGCGAGACAATGAACGCCTTGCCCAAAGCCATGAAGATGCTGAGCGCAGAGAACTTGGCCGTGAAATCGCGGGCGCCGAGATTGATCAATAGATCACGGTCATACGCCAGCGCCTAAAGTCTCAACGACCGTGCTCCAAATCAATGAAAGCCGCGCTCTGACCCCGGCAAGTTCATACTTTAGACACAGTGTGAAGCAAATAAGTGATCAATCGCTCACGGAGATCACAATGCTTAAACCCCTGCAATTCGCCCTCGCCGGCTGCGCGCTCGCGGCCTGCACACCCGCCTCTGCCCCGACCGCACCCGACGCGACCTGGCAAGATACCCTCGCCGAACAAGGCCTCGCGGCAGCCGAATCTCAATTGGCTGAAGGTCCTCAAAGTGCCGAAAACGATTTCCTTCTCGGCGGCATACAATTCCTGCGCGCGAGTGAAGCCATCATGCAGGTTCGCTATCAGAATTCATCGACCTCCCTCGCCCTCTTGCCAGGGATGCGCAATTCGCTTCCCGCAAATCCAGACGCCGCATTCGATCCGGCTTTTATCGAAACCGCGATGAGGCAGGCGCTTGAACACCTCGCACAAGCCGAAGCCTCGCTGAAACGCGCTGCGGCCCAAGATATGGCGGTCGAGGTCCCGCTGCACGCGATTTGGTTTGACGTCAATTCAAACGGAACGCGCGACGAGTGGGAATCTGGGCTTGCCGTGATGGCCGACCTAAACGCCTCTCCCAGCGAGGACTTTGATGGTCTCATTCGTTTCGACAGCGCAGACGTGCATTGGTTGAAGGCCTATGTCCACGTGATGTCTGGCATGGCGGAGATGACCTTAGCGACCGACCCAACCCCCGCTATTCGCACGGTCTATGAGAGCCGTCGCGAGATGGATGCCCTCGGCCCGGTTGAAGGCATGTTCCTCGACAATGAGACAATCGATACAATCGCTGCGGTGTTGCTTACACTGCGCGGTACACCCGACCAATCGCGTACGCAGGCCGCGCATGCGCATTTCAAGGCCATGATCTCTGAGAACCAAGCGTTCTGGTCCGCGGTCATGGAGGAGACCGACAATGATCGCGAATGGCTGCCTAATCCCGAGCAAAGCTCTGCCTTTGGCGTCGAGGTCGACGCGGAGATGGCGGCTGGCTGGCAAGCTGTGCTCGCTGAGATCGAGGACGTCCTAAACGGTGATGCGCTGGTCCCGTATTGGCGCCTTCAGAACGATCCAAACGCGGAAACGGGGGTTGGCGTGAACGTCGCCAAATTCCTGCAAGACCCTGGAGATATGGATATCATTCTCTGGCTCCATGGCGCGGGAGCCGCCCCCTATTTGGAACGCGGAAAGCTGGCACATCTGGACGCTTGGGACCGTTTCGCCAGAATGACAGGTGGCGACGGCCTGATGTTTGCGGCCTGGTTTAATTAAGATTGACCGCTCGTGACGCCTCGACGCGCGCGCGCCGTCGGCCTAAACTCTCGATCATAAGAGAGAGTAGAGTCGCCGACGCGACGCACGAGGCATTTAAGAATGACGACCCCTGTAATTTCGGCCACCGGTTTGTGGACGCCATCGGAATCTGTGTCGAACGAAGAGTTGGTCGCCAGCTTCAACGCTTGGGCAGATAAGTGGAACGCAGAACATGCGAGCGAGATTGAAGCCGGAACGGTTGAGCCAAAAACTCACTCGAATGTTGAATTCATTGAAAAAGCGTCGGGCATCAAATCACGCTTTGTTGTCAATAAATCAGGCATCGTAGATCCTGATGTGATGCGCCCAGATATTCCTGAGCGCCCAAATGATCAGATTTCGGTTGTGGCAGAAATCGCTGTGAACGCCGCAAACATGGCGCTTGAGCGCGCCGGGCGGGACCCGAAAGATGTCGACGCTGTCTTGTGCGCGGCTTCGAATATGCAGCGGGGATATCCGGCGATGGCGGTCGAAATCCAAGATGCGCTCGGCATTGACGGGTTTGGCTTTGACATGAATGTTGCCTGCTCCTCCGCCACGTTCGGCATTCAAACGGGTGCTGACTTTGTTCGGTCTGGCAGCGCGAAGTCAGTCTTGATGGTCAATCCAGAGATTTGCTCGGGCCATCTGAACTTTACCGATCGCGACAGTCATTTCATCTTCGGCGACGTCGCAACCGCCGTGTTGATCGAAGCGGAAGATATTGCACCGGCTGCGCACTGGAAGATCCTTGGCACCAGCTTGAAGACGCAATTCTCAAACAATATTCGAAACAATTTCGGGTTCTTGAACCGCTGCGCCCCGGATGGGGTTGGCGCGACAGACAAACTGTTCGTTCAGGAAGGCCGCAAAGTCTTTAAAGAAGTTGTGCCCATGGTCGCCAAAATGATCACGGCAGAGCTGGAACGTTTGGAACTCGAGGCTCCGAATCTACGCCGGATGTGGTTGCATCAAGCCAACGCGAATATGAACCGCTTGATCGCGTCAAAGGTCCTTGGTCGCGAAGCGACGCCGGATGAAAGTCCAACTGTGCTCGACACATACGCGAACACAAGCTCTGCGGGGTCGATCATCGCCTTCCATAAGAATAGCGATGACATGACCGCTGGGGATAAGGGGCTGATTTGCTCCTTCGGCGCTGGTTACTCTGCTGGCACCGTCTTTGTTGAGAAAGCCGCCTAAACGATCAGATTATCCTCAACGTCCAGCACCGCATCCGAAGTTTCTGCTGTTTTAGGCTGCCGCCCATAAAGCAGAAGGAGTGAGACAAACGCGATGCTGGTCGCCTGGGAGGAAAACAGTTCCAGCATGAGCGCAAAGGCCCAAGCCGGAAGGCTTTGCGTGGGTTGCGCCCCCGCAACGCTGGTTTGTTGCCGCAGGTCCGCGCGCGCCGCAGCAATCTTGGCTTCTAAGTCTGCGCGGCGCTTGGCGAGACCAAGTTCATTCTGCGCATCGCGATAAGGTTTTTGGTGCGTGCGTCCCGCAGCCTCAACGCCCGCCAAATAGGCCTCCAAACCTTCAATCGACCGGGTCTCAGGCGGAATACCCTGTAATTGCCGGGTCCAATCTGAGATTTCAGCTTCTGTCAGCGTGCGCACATCAACGGCGCTTTGCCAGGCGGCTGTTTGTTCGCCGGCATTGTTCATCATGAAGAGACTGGTTCCAGCAATCGAGGTTGCGGCGCCTGCCAGCGCAAACAAGAGCGCGCGCGCCGCTTCGCCTCGGCGGCCGCCCGAAATGTGCCACCAAAAGAATGTGAAGCCGCCAAAGGAACAAACCGACGCGATGACCCCGCTCCAGCCCCAGATTTTCGCCTGGGTCGGATCACTGACGCCGAGACTAAAGGCTTGAAAATTCGCAAATCCGGAAAGACCGGCAGCCGCGAGCCCGGCGCCCAAAAAGATCAACGCCAGCAGAGACATGATAATCCGTTCGCCCAGGCGTCCATCCCGCTCACGGGCAGCTTTAGGCGAGCTTTCCTTCACGTCTGAGATAAGCTCCGCCTGAAGTGCCTCTCGCTCCGGCTCCACCGGAACAAGCGAGAGCACGGGCTCAGCTTTTGGCAATCGCGGTTCGATGGGAATGATCTCGGCTTCAGAGAAAGGCTCATGGTTCCACTCCGCCGCATCAGATTTTTCTCGCAAATAGGCGAGCAGCGGACCTTCAGTGCCGCAAGCGTTGCAATGAACGCGGCCACGCGCGAGCGATAGCTTTAGCCCGCCGGTCGCACCGCATCCCGGACAATCCTCGTGCGCAATGCCGCGATCATCAAAGGCTTCCTCCAAACCCGCGTTACGGAGCGCCTGGTCTAAGACTTCCGATGTGGTGACAATGGCGCTCATCTTAGACCCTTAACAGCACTTGATCCCTATTTGTTCCTATTATGTTTCTTTTTCACCCTCGTCAAGCGCAACGTTTGCGTCAACGGAAAGGATTTTAACTCGACGCAAACGCGTATCGGGCATATACGTCATACTATGACACGTATGAGATCCCGCACCCCTGCAACCGGAAAACGCCGCCTGCACCGTCGCCGCTGGCGCAGTCCGGACAGCGTGAAGCCAAGTCGCGATGAGTTGCTGCAAGCCGCAGCCGACGAAGCGCAATTGAACGGGAAAAGCCTAACGGCAATCCGCAAGCACGTTCTGAACGTCCTGCTCGATGCGCAGCGCCCGCTGACCGCTTATGAAGTGTTAGCGTCTCTAGAGGGTGTTGGCTCGGTTTCGCCGCCGACAGCCTATCGCGCGTTAGACTTCCTAGTTGCCCTTGGATTTGTCACCCGGGTTGAAAGCCTGAACTCTTATCTGGCACTCGATCGCGGGCCGAGTGATATCCCACTCGCCTTCTTTGTGTGTGAGACCTGCGGCCAGGCGCAAGAAATCCCGGCCACCGACGCGATTGTGAGCCTGATATCAGAGGCCCACAATCAAGGATTCGGTGTCAGTCATGCTTCACTGGAAGTTCGCGGCGATTGTCGCGGCAAATTCGGCTGCAAAGCGTGGAGCGAAAGCATCGTCTCGGCTGACGAGCTAGGTACGATCGACCAGCACAGCCACGAATAGAGCGGGCTCATCGCCCACAACGGCCCAAGCATGATTGGTGGCGCGTTGAACCACTACATCGCCAGGTCCAATCTCGGTCTCTTCATTGTCCAGGATCAATCTGACGCGACCTTTGATCAGAATGATTGCATCCAGCGTATGCGTCGTATGCATGGCCGGATGCTTTGATGTGTCGTGTTGATGATCGCCGGCCCCCATCGCAATAAAAGCCTGGCGCGTAAGCTCCGCAATCATTTCAGGATCGGCCCCCTCTGGTGACGGACCGACAGCAAACCAGCGGATTTTCACCTTGCCTTTGTCTGGTGACAGAACCGGCGTGCCGACCGCTTTATCTTCGCACGCAGACGGATCGAGTGGGCCTGTCGCCTCATCATGCCAAATCTCGAACAAACCACCGATATCACCGGAGCGAAACTCAGCAGCAGGGGCGCCATCAATCATAACGTGAGATTTTCCATCCGCATCATCGGCCGTTACGAGCCGGCGGAGCCCTGAGAGCATATCTTCCATTTTGGTCATCTTGTTTCTCCTGAAGAACGACGTTCGACGCAGATTTTTTGAGAGTAAGGCACATTTCTGAGCTTCCGGCGAGGCCCTTGACGACCGCCTGCTTGGTTTTCTAAACCGCTCCCACAACGGAGACTTTATGTTTAGTCAATTTGAGTCCTGGTAACGGCCCGCGCCGCGAACACTCGCGGAGAACGGGCCTGAAACAGATTTAAGCTCTGACCCAAGACCATGGGTCAGTCTGTTTCCCTGCGCCTGCGCGGCGCAATACTGGACTTTCAAAACAATGGATATTTCACGCGCTGAACAGCGCATCCTTCATTTGCTCGCGCAAGGCGGACGAATTGAAATCGAACGCGGCGAGAACCGCAAAATCGAGCGCGTCATCTGCATTAATCGTGAAGGCTGGCGCGCGCCGGGACTCGACATGTTCCTGTTTCGCAAATTGAAGCGGAGACGCGCCATCGCGTCGAAACAAGGTCAGCCCTATCGGATTACCCGCCGCGGCTTGGAACTGGTTCGATCCGAATTCGACAACCGGTGACCGCGACAAAATGGCGGGAGAGTGCGCAAAAACGTGACTCTCCCGTCACATTGTCGCGATTTACGCTCACTGCTGAAAATAAAGGCTTTCCTGGAATGAGAACGAGTCTTAACTGCTTGGTAAGGCGACGCAGTCGCATACTCGTATTCAAAAGCTCCCTGGAGGCCTTCAGAATGATCCCTCGCTCAGTCGCGATCCCAAAGAACTGGAAGACGTTTAGTTTTTCGAGCCTCTTCTCTGCCTTTTTGTATCCCGCTCTTGGGGTTGCGCTGCTGATTACGATGGTCGTTCTTGGACTGGCCTTGTCTGGTCTGACGCTTCGCTGGTATTATTTGCCACTGGGCATCGGCGTCGTGTTGCTCTCGATCTTCATCTGCAATGCAGGCATCGGCCCGTTGCACAGGATCATCCAACACAAAGCGGGCGAACTCCGCGCCCCAGCTCAAGTGCTGACAATGATCAATCTGATGATTGCAATGCAAGGCACCGTGCGCGACTGGGTCAACTATCACAGCCAGCATCACCGCTTCTCTGATCGCCCCGGCGATCCGCACAACCCATTCGAGTCAAAGCGCTGGGCTTGGGTTGGTTGGATCATTTGGCGGGACGCGAAGGATATGATGCGCCCGATGCCGATCTGGTTGAAGAAGCAGCCCATCGTCGTGTGGATGGACCGCGCCTATAACTCTCTGTCTCTGGTCCTACACTTGTTCATTCCAGCCGCGATCTATCTGATCGTTTGGGCGGCTGGCGGGTCGCTGGTCCTGACCGCGATTATTCACGCTTGCTTCGTCATAGGCCGCGCCATTCAGTTCCACGCCACTGTGTATGGCATCAACGTCCTCGGCCATCTGCCAACGCCGAAATGGGCTGACCATGTGATTGGCTTGCTGACGGGCGGGGAGGCGTTTCATGACCATCACCATGAAGAGCCACAAAGCGCTCTGCACCGCCCACGTAAGGGTCTATGGAACCGGATTGTCGACTATAACGGTACCATTCTGCTGGTTTATGAGAAGCTCGGTTGGGTCAAGAACCTTAAGATCGCTCCACAATTCGCTTAAACACAGCGGCTTACCTCTCGCGACGAGAAACTAGCGGCGCTCGAAAAATTCAGGCTTGTTGACGGAAACGCCATCCATGAGAGGTTCCGTATGCCCGATATCGCCAATGATCCGCGTCTCGATCCACGCCTGAAGGCAATGCTGGCCATGTTGCCATCGGTGACCGAAGAGCAAGACGTTGCCTCTCGCGACGAGCAATTGGCTGAAGCGAACACGCCTGAAGCGAAAGCCGCTGCCGAACAAGTTCGCATGCTGCTGGAAATGATGGACACCGAGGAGATCGCTCCATCTTCGGGACTTGAGATCTCCGAAAAAGAGTTCACATCGCAGCCGGACGGCAACACGATCAAGATCCGTTTCGTTCGACCGGAAGGCGACGAGAAGGTCCCGTGCGTCTATTACATCCATGGCGGCGGGATGATGACTTTCTCCTGTTTCTACGGGAACTATCGCGCTTGGTCGAAAATCATTGCAGCGAATGGTGTTGCGGTGGCCATGGTCGATTTTCGCAATGCGATTGTCCCTTCATCTGCGCCGGAGGTTGCACCGTTTCCAGCGGGTTTGAATGATTGCGTCTCAGGGGTTCGCTGGCTGCACGCCCATGCAGATGACCTTGGCATTGATGCAGACCGTATCATCGTTGCGGGCGAAAGTGGCGGCGGGAACCTAACCATTGCGACCGGATTGAAGCTTAAACAAGACGGTGACCTAGACATTGTCAGCGGTCTGTATCCGCTTTGCCCCTACATTGCGGGACAGTGGCCGCAGGACCACTTACCCTCATCAATCGAGAATAATGGTATCCTGATCAGTCTGCATTCGAACCGCCCAGCAATGGCTTATGGGATTGAGGCATTGGAAGCCAAGAACCCGCTCGCCTGGCCTTTATTTGCAACAGAAGACGATGTACGCGGCTTTCCGAAAACCATGATCAGCGTGAATGAATGCGATCCACTCCGCGATGAAGGCATTGAATTCTATCGCTTACTTATGCAGGCGGGCGTCGCCGCGCGGTGCCGGGAAGTGCGCGGAACCTGTCACGCAGCAGAATTGCTGATGAACGCTGTGCCAGAGATCAGCGGCGACACTGCTGCAGATATTGCGCGTTTTGCAAAACTCGGCCGCGAATAGTTTAGAAAACTTTGCAGGCGATTCTGCGAGATTTCGTCCGAAAATCAAAACCTATCGTTGAGAAATGCACCATTCCCCGCGTGTGTGATCCAATTCGACACAGAATTACAAACGAGCCCCTAATCATAGTGTTTGGGTTGCGTCTAATTTTCTCGAAAATTCACGGATCAAGCTGAAACTGACCTTAAGGCGGCTCCTGTATACCCCATCCTATCGCCACAGAAGGTGGCATCGAAACCAGAAATGGATGGTGGAACATGACGCAGAACACGCAATCTTTGAGCGTGCGCGGCCCAGACGGTCGCCCGCTCACTCTTTCAGACCTCCCAAAACCAGGCATCACGCGCTGGGTCACACGCCGCAAAGCAGAAGTTGTTGCAGCTGTGACTGGCGGCCTTTTGTCTGAGGAAGACGCACTTCGCCGCTACGACCTTAGCGAAGAAGAGTTTTCTTGCTGGCGTGCGCTTT